>JBIIRW010000043.1:0-15157 GCA_044341385.1 Sediminibacterium sp.
TGATAAATTTAGCATAAGCCGGATAATACGCTGAACTATCATAGGTAGGATAATTAGATTCATTTGGGGTTGTATGCATCCATTGCAGTAAAAATTTACGATCATTACTACTTAAATTAAAGCGTTGTTTTTTAGGCATTTGATTCGGAAAAATGACTGATTGCATGATGTGGTGTAAATCACTTAAACTAATTCTATTTTTTTCTGAAAAATTAAGTGGGGCATTAATTAATGAATCATTGTTATTTAAATAGCCATTACCAATGAGTACATTATAGTAGGGTAGTTTCCCCGTATTATTTTGTGCTGGTTGGGTATAAATTAATTTATTGTTTTCATCGTAAAAATGAACGGCTTGTGTTTGTCTGTTTTCTAATGGGGTGCGACCTAGTTCAAGTCTGTTTCTTATATATACTTCGGGAAAACCTCTATTGGCTAATTGGGAGTGAATATATTCTTGGCCTAAAAATTCGTATAAACGATTTGCTGCATTATTATCACTGACCACTAAAACCTCTTTGATGGCTTGTTCAATAGTTTGGCGGCCATCTATCGCATAAGGATTATTATAGATGGTTTCCTGCCTGGCCGTTACACTATCATAAATCGCAGTGCTTGCTTTGGTTAATCCTTGTACTTTTAAATTGTTTAATTTTTCAAGGGCCAAAACTGATAAAGGAAATTTTACAGTACTTGCCGGGTAAAAATACTCATTGGCGTTTAAGCGATAACTATATTCTTTAAAATGAGGTATGTTTTTTTTATCTCTATTAATTTGTGTATATAAAATTTGAATTCGATACTGTCCTGGATCAGCTAACAAGGAGGCAAAGTAATTTGGGTTTTGTTTCATTAATGCAACCAATAAAGAATCGTTAGTCACATTATCATTTTGCGCTTGTATGTTAGCACAATTAAAAAAAGAATACAGTAAAACCAGATAAAATACTTTTTTAAACATCTTACATTTCGTTTTCTGCGAATTCATAATTAGAATAATCTTGAATCACATTGTATAAAGTGCCTCTTTCTATAGGTTGGCGTTTGGCTTGCTTGATTAACCCTACTAATTGTTCTGTAGTCATTACGGGTGTTTGTTCCTCACTACCGGCCATTGAATATATTTTAGTAGTATCGTCAATGGTGCCATCAATATCATTCACCCCATAGCTTAATGTAAGTTGTGCAGTTTCGCGACCTAACATTGGCCAATAAGCTTTAACATGCGGAAAGTTATCCAAGTACAAACGAGATATTGCATACATTTTTAAATCATTGGCTAAAGTAGATTCGGGAACATCATGCATATCGTTGTCCTTGTTTCTAAATTTCAATGGAATAAAAGTATTGAAACCTTTGGTTTCATCTTGTAGTTGACGCAAGCGTTCCATATGATCAATGCGGTGCTCATATTTTTCAATATGCCCATATAATAAAGTAGCATTACTATGCATTCCTAAATTATGTGCTGTTTTATGAATATGCAACCACTCATCGGCCGTTGCTTTATCAGCGCAAATAACAGTTCTGATATCAGGATGAAAAATTTCAGCGCCGCCACCAGGTAATGAATCTAATCCTGCTTCATGTGCGAGTTTCATGCCTTCTTCTGTGCTTACTTTTGCTTTACGGAACATATATTCCAATTCAACAGGTGTGAATGCTTTAATATGTAATTCAGGACGATGTGCTTTAATGGTACGCATTAATTCCAAGAAAAACTCCAAAGTTAATTTAGGATGTACGCCACCCACAATATGAACTTCAGTGACAGGCTTGCCATCATATGATTTAACGATGTCCATCATTTGATCAATGGTTAATTCCCAGCCTTCTTCCTTATGGGCATATAATTTTGAGTAAGAACAAAACTTGCAGGAGAACACGCACACATTGGTCGGTTCAATATGAAAATTTTTATTGAAGTAAGTTTTGTTTCCGTGTAAAGATTCTCTTTTCCAGTTGGCCAATGCGCCAACATAGGGTAGTGATGCTTTCTCAAATAAATAAACGCCTTCGTTAAACGAAAGGCGTTCATTATGAATCACTTTATTTCCAATATTTAGTAATTGATTATCTTTTTCCGCATTAATGATCACTTGTATATTCTCCGTTTGCATTGCCCACTATTTTAGGCTACAAAGTTAAGAATTATAGTCACAAAACTGTCCAATTTTGCAACTAATACAAATCATAATTACATTAATAAGCCTGCCATACTTGCGGACAAATAGGAAGCTAAAGTGCCACATAAAAGGGCTTTCAAACCTAATTCAGCTAGGTCCTTTCTTCTGTTAGGCGCTAATTCACCAATACCACCAATCAGCATTCCCACACTACTGAAATTAGCAAAACCACATATGGCAATACTTACAATTAATAAACCTTTTTCAGTAATTATAGGAACCGCTTTACTGGTTAAACTTTTAAAGGCAACAAATTCGTTAATGGTTAATTTTTGTCCTAACAAAGTAGCTGCATTTTGAATATCAACCGACGGAATTCCCATGGCCCAGGCCATTGGATAAAATAGTTTGCCAAATACAAAGTTTAAACTCAGATGTAAGTTCGGGTTAAACAAATGACCTACTGTTAGCATGATCCAATCAATCATTGCAATTAAAGCGATAAATCCAATCAACATCGCAATTACATTCATTGCTAATTTAAATCCGTCTCCAGCGCCATGCGTAATGGCGTCAATGGTATTACTATATTGACTTTTCACTTCTAGTTTAACACTTCCCATGGTTTGAGATACCTCAGTTTCAGGAAATACAATTTTAGCTATCACTAAGGCACCTGGCGCTGCCATTAAACTTGCGGTGATTAATTTAGGTGCCAAATCCATTCCTGCTTGGGCACCCATATTAGCATACACAATTAAAATACCTCCAGCAATACAAGCCAAACTCCCACTCATGCTGGCTAATATTTCACTTTTGGTCATGGTGGCTAAATAGGGGCGAATCATAATTTGTGCTTCTACCTGTCCAACAAAAGCACTAGCAACATTACTTAAAGCCTCCGCACCACTTACACGCATAATAAAATTCATCGATTTTGCTACAATGGCAACAATGCGTTGCATGATCCCGAAATGATAAAACAGGGCAACTAAAACACAAACCAATATAATTGTAGCAGTCACATTAAAAGCAAATACAAAACCACCATTGGCAAAATCAGCAACACCTGTTGGGGTAGTTGCCGCAACACCACTATATACGAAAGCGGCACCTGCGCGTGCAAACTGTTCAATTTTACCCATACCTCTTCCAATGATTTGAAAAAAGTGCGTGACTGCTGGAATTTTTAAGATTAAAACTCCAATCGTAAATTGTAACAATAGGCCACTCATCACCAATCGGTAGTTGATTTTACTTTTGTTATTTGAAAACAGATAGGCAATCATGATGATCACAATAATCCCAATAATGCCTTGAAATCGTTCCATAGTTTGGTTTTAGAATCCTAAGATAAACAAAAATCCCATCCCGAGTGTCCAGGATGGGATTAAAATGAATACCATAGGTAAACAATGATTAAATTATAAATGCGCTTGAATTTTCTTGTCCAAAACTGCTTTTGGAACTGCACCAATTTGCTTGTCAACTACTTCGCCGCCTTTTACAAATAAGATAGCTGGGATAGAAGTAATACCAAAATTCATGCTTAGGTTAGGATTAACATCCACATTCACTTTCCCGATATTTACTTTTCCTTCATATTGCACAGCTAATTCTTCAATAACTGGCCCAATGGCACGACAAGGACCACACCATTCTGCCCAAAAATCAATGACTGTAAGTTTATCACTTTCCATGACGTCTTTCTGAAAATTCGCATCTGTAAATTCTAATGCCATAATTATATATTTTTATTGGGTTGTTTATTATACTCCTTCAAAAATAGTTCCAATATTTAATAACTGCCCATTTGACTTTTCCACTTTATAAAAAAATATTGGGGACAAATTTTACCGACAGGGCGTCATGTAATAACCTGTTAAGGCAGTTGCTTAAACCAGGTTCACCAATACGGATAAGTCAGGATGCTTGTCCAGAAAGGAAACCATATCATCATTCATCAAAAAACCCTTTTCATAGGTACGAACACTAGCAACCAATTGTTCCTTAGTTTCAACAAAGTTGAATTTTAAGGAAGCTCGGCCTGGGTTCTGTTTTAAATTCTTTTCAACGAATTCTAATATCTCTTGGTCAAGCTTGGAAGGGTGCATGCTTATTTCAATGGACCTCGTTTGGTTTTGCTTCACGGTTTCCAACAAGGACATATTGGTTATTTTAAATTCAAATGCATTAGGCTGATTGTATCTATTTCTAAAGCTCCCAGTTAAGAATATCTTTTGTCCTACTTCCAGGTAGTTTTGAAACTTAATATAATCCTCGCTCCATAAAATAAAATCTGTTTTCCCCGTAAAATCTTCAATGACAAAGGAACCAAAGTTTTTCCCTGTTTTGGTCATCCGATGTTGTACTTCAGTCACTAATCCAGCTAGCTTAAAATTTCGACCTAACTGATTTAAATTCAGTGATAAAGTATCTCTTACTTCATTAAAATCATTAATGGGTGTAAATTGATAATGTCGCATTTCAAAACTAAAATGATCCAAAGGGTGCCCACTCATAAACATGCCAGTGATGTCCTTTTCATGATCCAGCTTTTCAGTTAATGTCCATTCCTCACATACGGTTATTTTAGGAACAGGCACTTGCATGGCCGAAGGTAAATCGCCAAATAAAGTGTTTGTCGTACCGGCATTTACGTTTTGTAGGGCTTGTGCGTAATTAATTAATTTTTCAAGTCCGTTGGTTCTGTCACCATCAGCCACATGGAAAAATTGTGCTCGGTGGTATTCAGGGAAACAATCAAATGTACCAGAATAGGCCAAACTTTCTAATGACTTTTTATTGACAGATCGAGATAATACGCGTTTGATAAAATCAACCATATCTTTAAAATGACCTGATTTATTTCGTTCGGTAATGATGGTTTCAATTGCGGCTTCACCAACACCTTTTAATCCACCTAAGCCAAATCTAATTTCTCCATTTTTATTAACTGAAAAACCATTGAGCGATTCATTGATATCTGGACCCAACACTTTTATCGTCATTCTTTTACATTCTTCCATGAAGAAGGTAATTTTATCTATACTGCCTGCATGGTTTAAAACGGCTGACATATATTCGCCAGGGTAGTGTGCTTTTAAATAAGCGGTTTGATAGGCTAAATAGGCGTAGCAAGTGGAGTGTGACTTATTAAATGCGTATTGGGCAAACGCTTCCCAATCTGTCCAAACTTTTTCTAATACATTTTCAGGATGACCATTTTTTACAGCACCCGCCACAAACTGCGCTTTCATTTTATCCAATACCGATTTCTGCTTCTTACCCATGGCTTTTCTCAACACATCCGCATCGCCTTTTGTAAAGTTGGCAATTTTTTGACTGAGTAACATTACCTGTTCTTGATAAACTGTAATACCATAAGTATCCGCTAATATTTCTTCCATCACAGGCAAATCATACTTAATTAATTCTCGCCCGTGTTTACGTTCAATGAAATTTGGAATATACGCCATCGGACCTGGGCGGTACAAAGCATTCATTGCAATTAAATCGGCAAATTTATCTGGCTTTAAATCACGTAAATGTTTTTGCATGCCCACACTTTCAAATTGGAATGTAGCATTGGTTTCGCCGCGTTGGTATAAATTAAAAGTTTTTGCATCGTCCAAAGGAATCAAATCCAAATCAATAACAATTCCGTGATTTTGTTTAATTAATTCCAATGCGGTTTTTAAAATAGAGAGGGTCTTTAAACCCAAGAAGTCCATTTTTAATACGCCTGCTTCTTCAATCACACTTCCTTCAATTTGGGTAACCCATAAGGTAGAATCTTTGGCAGTGGCTACTGGCATGATTTCAGTTAAATCGCTAGGGGCAATGATGATACCTGCAGCGTGAATACCTGTATTTCGGATAGATCCTTCTAATCTTTCTGCTTCATGTAAAACCGCAGCACGCAAATCATTCCCTTTATATATTTCTCTTAACTTTTTTACATTGTCAATATCTTCGGGTTGATAGCCTTCTCTTTCTGCTAATGATTTTTCACCTTCCTTAACCGTCAGTGGTGCGTGTAAACATCTATTTAATTCAGTACCTGGTTTATCTGGTACTAATTTGGCTAATAAGTTACTTTCAGATAATGGTAAATCCATTACACGGGCAACATCTTTAATACTGCTTTTCGCAGCCATGGTACCATAGGTAACAATTTGTGCCACCTGTTCCTTGCCATATTTATCAACCACATAGTCAATTACTTTTTGACGACCTTCATCGTCAAAGTCCGTATCAATATCGGGCATGCTCTTACGATCTGGATTTAAGAAACGCTCAAATAGTAATTGGTATTTAATTGGATCAATATTGGTGATGCCAATACAATATGCAACTACACTACCTGCAGCAGATCCACGACCTGGGCCTACAAAAACCCCCATATTTCTCCCAGCTTGTATAAAATCACTTACAATTAAAAAATAACCCGCAAAGCCCATCGTACGAATGGTGAACAATTCAAAATCAAGACGCTCTTGTAATTCACTAGTAATTTCAGGGTATCTTTTATGCGCACCTTCCCAAGTCAAATGTTTTAATAATTCCCACTGGTTCATGTTGGCTTCCTTGTGAATCTGAAATTCCTTTGGAATAGGGAAGGCGGGTAGTAAAATATCTTTTTTTAAGTTCAACACATCAACCTTATCTACAATCGCATTGGTATTATCAATGGATTCAGGTAAGTCGCTAAACAAGGCAGACATTTGCGCCTGTGTTTTAAAATAAAATTCGTTATTAGGAAATTTAAATCTTCTGTTTTTTATTTGAATTTCATCATTCACAAAATCATCAAATCCTGGGGTGGATTGTTTTTCACCCGTATTGATACAAAGTAAAATATCGTGTGCATTAGCATCATCTTCATTTATGTAATGACTATCATTCGTTGCAATAACAGGAACTTTGTATTTTTTTGCAAATTGTAAAAGGCGGTCATTGATTATTTGTTGCTCCGGAATTTGATGTCTTTGAATTTCAATATAATAATCCTCGCCAAAAATATCCAACCACCATTTAAATTCTTTTTCCGCAGCGGCTTCATCACTTTTTAATATAGCTTGGGGTACATGCGCACCAATACAACAGGTAGTAGCAATTAATCCTTCGTGGTATTTTTCAATTAATGATTTATCAATACGTGGATACTTGCTATACATTCCTTCAATGTATCCAAGCGAAGTAAGTTTGATTAAATTTTGATAACCAATCGCATTCTTTGCTAACAGAACTTGGTGATAACGATTGTCCTTTAATTCCTTGGTGAAGTTTTTGATATGCCGATCCTTAACCACATAAAATTCACAACCAACAATGGGTTTAACAATAGGGGCTAATATATCTTTACCTTCAGCGTCTTTTCCAATGACTTTTGTTTTTTTCCATGCCTGGCTAACAAACTTAAATGCCCCAAACATATTACCATGATCCGTAATGGCAATTGCTGGCATGTTATCACCTATTGCTTTTTCATACAAACCTTCAATGGAGGCTGCACCATCCAAAAGTGAATATTGGGTATGAACATGTAAATGTGAAAATGTAGGCATCTTGGAATGGGTGTAAGTGTACAAATATCGTAAAATTAAGGGGTATAAATTGGCTTAATTTTCCACAAATAAGTCGGTAAAAACGGACTAAAATTCCCTTTTTACACCTACTTATATTAACTTGCCTTCCTATATGTGGATACAAAAATTAAAGAAGACGCTTCATTTATTTGGACTTATTATTTTTTTGGCTAGTTGTAGTTCCATTAAAAAGAGCTCAGCTCCAATAAATAAAGAGACGATATCCGATATTAAGAAATCCGCTCGTACTATGGAATTTTTGGATAATATATCAGTTACGCCAGGTGAAATTAATAATAACAATACTTTATTTAATAATTCTACAAAAAAAATTAATAAATCAAGAGAAAATACATCAGAAAACTTGACTGATTCTGAAAAAGCAAATTGGTTAAAACGAAAGTATTCGATTAAGATGAATATTTCACTTGATGATTTTGATAATATTAGATTATTAAATAAAATTGATGAATGGTGGGGCACTCCTTATCTATATGGTGGGAGCACAAAAAATGGTGTTGATTGTTCTTATTTTACTTTTGACGTGATTAAAGGTGTGTATAATGTAAATTTAAAAAGAACAGCTGGTGAGCAATTTGAACAATGTAAAAAAGTAGAATTTGAGCATTTGAAAGATGGAGATTTAATATTTTTTAAAACGGAAGGGCCAAATCTAATTTCACATGTTGGCATATACATTGCTAATAACAAATTTGCGCACGCTGGAACCAGTCAAGGTGTTACTGTTGGTGATTTAACTAACCCTTATTGGCAAACACGTTTATTTGGTTTTGGCAGCGTTAACCCAAAGAAATAATACGTAATTAGATTTACTATTTTTCAAATAAGGTATTTACATAATATAATCTATTGATTAGTTTTACAAATTCCTTAATATCAAAATCAGATTGGGTAATTAATTTCTTTTGTGGAATGTAATCTATGGGACTTAATTGGTATTTTTTTCCATTGTAATTTAATGCAAGTGGCAAATTAAAACCAACAATACAATTTTTCCATTGGTAAGTCAATATTTTTTCTTTCTCATCATATTGATAAACAAAGGCAGGGATTTGCGTGTTTCTTAAATATTGGTCAAAGATTTTAGTAAAGTTGAAACCGGCAGATTTGGAAATAAAATTTTCAACGTCAACACTGTTCACTGTTTTATGATAGTATTGATTGTTTAAATTGATTAAAATTTGTCGGAACAAGGAATCATTGTCCATGGAATGCCTTAAAGTATGAATTAGATTAGCCCCTTTATTATACATATCGCCGTCACTTTGTTCATTAACACCGTAATGTGCAATGATGGGTTTGTTGTTTTGTATACCACGTCTAATTCCAAAATTATAATCATTACCTGCTTCAATACCATAATAAAATTCGGTCATTAAAGTTTCCGTATAATTTGTAAAACCTTCGTGTACCCACATGTCAGCAATATCATTGGTCGTAATATTATTGGCAAACCATTCATGCCCACTTTCATGCACTATGATAAAATCCCATTTTAACCCCCAACCTGTACCTGACAAGTCACGACCTAAATAACCATTGGCAAATTTATTACCATAGGCGACTGCAGATTGATGCTCCATACCTAAATGGGGTGATTGCACTAATTGATAGCCATCCTCATAAAAAGGGTATGGCCCCAACCAATATTCAAAGGCTTTCAACATTTGTGGTACTTGTGTAAATTGGACTTTTGCTTTGGCGGAATCTTGTTTTAATACCCAATAGTGTAAATCTAAATTTCCTTTTAATCCATTATATTTTTCACTCCAACCCATATAATCTCCAATATAAGGGATGATATTATAATTGTTTATCGGGTTTTTAACTTCCCAAGTATAACTCGTAAGTTCGTTGTTATTTTCTTTTTTAATCATTCGGCCATTTCCAACACCCATTAGTGAAGAAGGTACATGCATGGTTAATCTTGCACCTTGGTCTGGCTCATCAGATTGGTGATCCTTACAAGGATACCAAACAGATGCACCCATTCCTTGACATGCTACAGACATCCATGGTTTGCCATTCGCATCTTTTTTCCATATCCAGCCACCGTCCCAAGGTGGGCGAACAGCTTCAACAGGAATACCATGGTAGTAAATGACTATTTTAAAATTTGTATTTATATTTAATTTTTCATTGAAGTTGACAATGGCGACATTCAAGTTTCTTGAATAGGTCAGGGGGGTGCCTGACTTTGCATTAGGGGCAATATAAATGACACTATCAATAATTAAGGGCTGTTGTAAATCAATTTGAATGTGATTTGCGGGCTTTACCACTTTTGCTGTCCAACTTACTTGTCCAATGATGGATTTTGTTTCAAAGGAAGGAGTCACAGTGATATCATAATGTTGAATATCAAACCAATCACGGTGTTCATTTAAACTTCCTCTTAAAGTATCCTGTAAATTAAATACAGGTTGACTTTTTAAAGCCAATGAAAAAATGGAAAGTATAAAAATGCATAAAGTGTTTTTCATAAGGCAGCTTTATGAAGAGGTAATTGAATAACCAATAATGATGAAGAATGAAATTTAATCTTTGATCAATTTATCGGCAAATACTTTTTCGAACTTCTCTAATTTAGGGCCTATTACATATCTGCAATATCCTTGATTTTTATTATTGTTATAATAGTTTTGGTGATAGTTTTCTGCAGCATAAAACTTTTCGAATGCTTCAACGGTTGTGACAATGGGATTAGGCCAAGCTTTAGCAGCGTTCAATTCATTGATATATTTTTTAGCTAAATCTTCCTGTTGTTTGTTGTGAAAAAATACTACGCTACGATATTGTGGACCAATATCATTTCCTTGTTGGTTTAAGGTTGTTGGGTCGTGCGTTTTCCAAAAAACGGATAATATTTCGTCTAAACTAATCTTTGTGGTATCAAATAATACCTGACATACTTCTGCATGTCCCGTATTTTTATCACAAACCTGCTCGTAAGTGGGATTGTCAACAAAACCACCACTATAGCCACTGGTTACTTTAACTACTCCTTTTAAACGTTGAAAAAAGGCTTCGGTACACCAAAAGCAGCCAGATCCAAGTGTAATGGTTTCAATATTTGTCATATTTATCTTATTCGGTTTACTGTTTGTATTTTGGGCACATGCGCTAAAGCATATAAATAGGTATAATAAAATACTTGTTTTTTTAAGGCCTTGCATAAACTTATTTTTATAAATATAATACAAATAATATACCCAAATTGTTTAAAGCAGGTTAATGTTTATTTAAGTAAATTTGCCTGCTCATACGCCCATGAAAGTATATCCAGAAAATGCATTATCTCAGTTAGAATTTGATAAAATAATTAACATTTTATTAAACTATTGTCAAACAACGATAGGTAAGGAATTAGTGAATGATATCCGGATTCATACCCATCTAAAGTATATACAAACGGCCTTACGGCAAACACAGGAATTTAAGTACATCAAATCGGCTGGTCAGTATTTTCCCACTGATTTTGTGATAGACATTCGAAGGGATTTGAAACTATTAGGTATTCCTGGCGCACAATTGGTTGGAGA
Source organism: Sediminibacterium sp. (assembly GCA_044341385.1). Lineage (GTDB taxonomy): Bacteria > Bacteroidota > Bacteroidia > Chitinophagales > Chitinophagaceae > Sediminibacterium. The sequence goes on from JBIIRW010000043.1 coordinate 11,281, forward strand.
GCAGTGGCTATTGGTAAGAAAGTTAGCGGATCATACTTCACAAGTATTTAAATGGTTTGATGCAGAACGACAATCAGCTTATGGGGCTTTGTATGAAATAGTAGCAGATACTTATTATGAAAAGTGCATTATTGAAATGATTGATGTCGTTGTGGATGAACGAGGTTCAGTGAAGGACAATGCATCGGAGGATTTGGCCAAGATAAGGATGCAGTTGTATAAAAAAAGACAGGAGCTTCGCCGCATTTTTGAAAAAGTAGTGAGTAAGTTAGCCAAGTCAGGTTATACTGCGGATATTGATGAAAGCTTTAGTAATGGAAGAAGGGTAGTCGCCGTTTTCTCAGAATACAAACGACAAGTAAAAGGTTTTTTACACGGGGAAAGTGATAGTCGTAAAACGGCTTTTATTGAACCGGAGGAAACGATTGAATTAAATAATGAATTATATAGTTTAGAACAAGAAGAATTGAAGGAGGTACAGCGGGTATTGCGACAACTGACCGCACAATTATCCCCCTATTCAAGTTTATTAATGAACTATTTGCAGATTATTGGTCAATTTGATTTTGTAAAAGCAAAGGCAATGTTGGCCATAGATATGAATGCGCAATTGCCCATGGTGAATAACCTAGCAACATCGCATTTGATAGATGCTTATCATCCTTTGCTTTACATGTACAATAAGTCATCAGGTAAAAAAACAATTCCTGTTAATATTCAATTGGACGATAATACGCGGATACTTATTATTAGTGGGCCTAATGCGGGCGGAAAAACCGTATCAATGAAAACATTGGGACTCAATCAGGTGATGTTGCAGAGTGGCTTATTGATTCCGGTGCATCCAGATTCTCAGATGGGTATTTACAAACAATTATTTATACAATTAGGGGATACCCAAAATTTGGCATTTGAATTGAGTACTTATTCAAGTCATTTGATTCACATGAAGCATTTCATTGAAAATGCGAATGGGAAAACATTATTTTTTATTGATGAATTAGGAAGTGGTAGTGATCCACATTTGGGTGGTGCTTTCGCGGAAGTAATATTAGAGGAATTGTCACATCGACATGCACAAGGAATTGTGACGACGCATTATTTGAACTTAAAAGTAATGGCTAATCATAATAAAGGTATTGTGAATGGGGCCATGCAATTTGATGAAGTTAAGTTGGAACCATTGTATCAATTGGTCATTGGAAAACCAGGAAGTTCATACACATTTGCTATTGCAGAAAGAATTGGCTTACCTAAAAATTTAATAAATCGTGCGAGGAAGTTAGTGGATAGTCATCACTTTGAGTTGGATAAATTATTGAATAGTACGGAACAGGATTTGCAATTAATTCAAAAAGAACGACGTGACTTGATTAAAAAATTAAAGGAAGTGGACATTCTGCAAGCGGAATTAAATAAAACACTGAATAAGGAAAAGCATTTACAACAAATCACCCTATTAAAGGAGCAGAATAAGATAGCTGAGGATAAGTTCACTTACTTGAAGGAAATGGAGCGAAAGTTAAAGCAAATCGCGTTGGATTGGAAAAAAGCAGATAAGAAGGAGGAAGTGGTTAAAAATTTATACAATTTATTGTTTAAGAAAAATGATAAAATTGTAATAAATAAATTAGCCAAGAAGGTTGATAAGAATTACAAAGAGCTTTCAAAACCAATTGAAGTTGGGGCTACTGTTAAAATGAAAAATAATTATCAAGTGGGAGAGGTGTTGGATATAAAAGGTAAAAGAGCCATTGTTAAAATTGGGCAACTACCCATGAATATTGATTTGGTTGATTTGGTGGTTGTGGAGAAAATCATAACGAATCCTTAATCTAATAAGCAATCACATTTTTATATATTATAAAATAAAAATATATTAGTATAAATCCTTGATAATTCCATGAAATGTTTACCTTAGTGTTTCATTATAATTGAATTGATTTATGAGAAAATTTGTTACCTATTTAGGATTGATTATAGTTGTATTATTTACAGCCTGTAATAAATCTGTTGTAGATGGATTGGATTATACAAGCAATAAACGCCTTATTACAAGTGAAGTGAGGGATAAATTTTTAGGTAATTGGTCAAGAAGTATCACTTTACAAATGCCTGATTTTGTATTTAATGCAAAAGATTCAATTAATCCGGGAGTAATTAAATTTGCCGACACCATCATTATAAGAACTATAAAAAACCCGAATGATAAAAATGGTTTGGCTTATCTAGATTCTTTGAATATCATTTACCCAAAATCACCAGGTAATATGGGTGATTTAGATAGTATTCGAGTTCAAATTACTGATACAGTTACATATACCTATTTGCCATTATTAATTAATATTAATTATAATCCATACGATTCAACCATTAAGAATGTGGTAATGGAATTTGAAGGACAAGGAAAAAGAAATGCAAAGTTTAATACTGGTTTAATTTTGGAGTCAGGAAATTTGACCATAAAAAATAAAGCATCTATTTATATCGGTTTTTGGAATAGCTATTTAACAAGATTCTAGAAAGCATCATCTTATTATTATATAAATAACGTGCAATTTCTTGTGCGTTATTTTTTTTATAAAACCTTACATTATGAGTACAAAGCAAGTTGAAATGGTTTTAGCACCCAAGCAACCACATTTTGTGGGTGATGGATTTAGAGTGCATAATTTTATTCCTAGTGGTTATGGCTTAACCATGGAAAGAATGGATCCTTTTATTATGTTGGATTATGCTTCTAGATATCATTTTCCGCCCACCGGTAAACCTAAAGGAGTGGGTGTGCATCCACATCGTGGATTTGAAACAGTTACTATAGCTTATAAAGGAAGTGTTGCACATCATGATAGTGCTGGAGGTGGTGGTGAAATTAAAGAAGGAGATGTTCAATGGATGACAGCAGCAAGTGGCGTTTTACATAAGGAATATCATGCTGAAAGTTTTTGTGAGACGGGTGGCGATTTTCAAATGGTACAGTTATGGGTGAACTTACCTGCGAAGGATAAAATGAGTACCCCGAAATACCAAGCGATTGAGAATAGTGATATTCCAAAAATAAAAGTAGATGGAGGTATCGTTGAAGTGATTGCAGGAGCGTATCAAGAGCATAAAGGAGCGGCAAGTACTTTTACCCCTGTAAATATGTTGAATGCGAAATTAGCTTCAGGCGGTAGCGCAACATTTAGTTTTCCTTCGAATCATAATACTTGCATCTTAGTGATTGAGGGGGCAGTGATTTTAAATAATGCCGAAGATGTGCCATTAGATCATCTGGCTTTATTTAAAAATGAGGGGGAAACATTTACTATTAAAGCATCTCAAGATAGTATCGTATTAATTTTAAGTGGTGAGCCTATCAATGAACCTATTGCATCACATGGCCCTTTTGTAATGAATACGCGTGAACAAATCATGGAAGCTTTCCAGGATTATGAATTAGGTAAGTTTGGTGAGTTGGCCGATTAAGGCTAAATAGAATTAGTTCTATCAACTAGCTGATTTCGGATTAATGTAAATAATCTAACTATTTTTGCAATCTTAAATCCCAAAAGATGCGCAAACAATTGTTGCTATTATTTTTACTTTTTTCTGTTTTTGCCAATGCGCAGTATCAAATAAAAATTAAGGCTGTAAATACAATCGACAGTATTGCCTTTTTTAGAGGAACTCTTTTTGATGATAAAAATTATATCCCAAAAGATACCATTAAATTATATAAGGGGAATTATACAGTAACTGCAAAAAAATCAATTGTTGGAGGCATCTATTTTTTGTATTTCCCAAAATCTAAACAAAAGATTTATTTAGCACTTGAGAATTTGGATTCAATTAAGCTTGAATTAAGAGGTAATGATTATATAGATAGCATAAAGTT
>JBIIRW010000107.1:0-4345 GCA_044341385.1 Sediminibacterium sp.
AAGTAAAGATGAGTTTATCAAACTAGCCCCCAATCCATTTATTAATCAACTGAACTTTGATTTTATTGTGAAGGGGTATCAAAAACTAAACATAGAAGTATATGATGTAGCCACAGGATCAAAAGTGGCCACTCAGCAAAATATAACAGCAGGAACTAAAATACAACTTGGTCAACTAGCTAGAGGTACTTATATCATCAGGATAACCTCCAATGATAATAAAATAGCCCAACAGTTTAAGATGGTGAAGTTGTAGGATTTTACTTAACTTTATTATACCCCCAAAGAATATATAAAAACTAAGTCTATGAAAAAAGCAATCTTTGTTTTGGGTATTTTATTTGTTTTTGCTTGTAATAAAACATCAGTTCCTGATACACCACCACCAACACCACCCATTGTTGTGCAGGAAGAGGCTATAAAATTCACTACCAATTTAGATACGGGGACTTATAATATTGCTGACACATTACCACTTATTATTACCATAAGCTCAAAGCTTCCAGCAGCAGGTGTAATATATTCTGTTACCTCAACATGGAGTGATAGTTCAAAACAGATATTTAAGTTAGATACAACAATCAATGCTTTGAGCTTAAGTTTAAATATTCCTGGGCATTTTAGAATGGGAAATTACTCAGTTGTAATAAATGTTACTTCAAAAAATACCGCGAGCAATACAAGCTCTAAAACTATAAGTGCCACCAATATTCCCTTTATTCCAGCTATAAATACTGATTTATTTAAAGATCTTAATTGGAATGACCATGCGCAAGCGAAAAATGGAACATATGATTTAAATAAAGATGGTATACCTGATATTATTACATGGAGTGGTGTAAGTTCCGATCCCAAAAAACAAGCCACTTTATATGTAAAAGACTATACAGGGAAAGACATATTCTCATTTAATATTAAAGAAAAGAATCCAGGTATTAGGGATTCACTAAATCGTTTATTATTTGATTATCGTGATCTAAATAACGATGGTTATTTAGACTTTGGCTTAACATACATGGGCGAGTGGGATTACGGTAATGGGGACATAAGATTTAATGGAGTAAATACATACCTGTTAATGTCAAAAGGAAGTCTTGATTATAACGTTACTGAAATTTTAAATATCCCAAAACAATCACAATTCAATTTAAATATATTTGATTGGGATTTTGACGGATTGCATGATTTGTTAGTTTCAGAAATGCGTGAAGGTGTGTATTATAAAAATCTTGGTAATAATAAATTTGAGAAAAGAACTTTAACTCCTTTATTCAAACAAGGTATATATAATAAATATGATTATGATAAAGATGGCAGTATTGATTTTGTAAATTTTTATGCAAATCAAAATACAAACGAAGCAATGTTAAATATTGTTACCAAAAAAACGGTCATCAATATGAATATAGTTGGGAAATTGATTGAAAAATATACCTATCCACAAAAAAATCCAACCAGTGACAGAATAACGCTATTTGATGGAGATGGAGATGGTGACATGGATCTTGTTATAGGTAGCTTAAGTGTAGAAAATGGAGTCCCCTCATTTTTTCAAGATTATTTCGAAAATTCAGGCACCCAATTTGTGTATAAGAAAGATTTTATAGAGTATGATAAAAATTTAATTTCTGAATTTCAAGTATGGTGTGAGGATATTGATCGAGATGGTGATATAGATTTATATTACCCAACCTACTCGAAAAGTAGATTAGGAAGTCCTAAATGGACCTATTTTTGGTGGGAGAATACAAAACAAGGATTTAAGATAAACAAAAAATATAGATTGAAGTATTAATGATTATAAAATAGCCCAACAGTTTAAGATGGTGAAGTTGTATGATTTTACTTAACTTTATTATACCCCCAAGGATTGATTAAAACTTAATTAATGAAAAGAGCAATCTTCGCCTTTGGGATTTTAGTGTGCTGCAATTTAAATGCGCAATCTCCAAAAACTTTTGCAACAAAAACAAATGCATTAGACAACTTTACTGGATATAAAGTAGCTGCTAATGCAAGACAACTTGGAACCGAGTATTGGGAAAATACAAACGTACTTAGTGATTTGATGATTTGTGTTTTTCAAAAAAATTATGAAGTGTTTGCCCCACCTCAAGGTGAAGCGTATTGTGCTTGGACACAATCTATTTGTAATGGCGATTTTAATAACGATGGATATATTGATGTATTTAATAGCGGAACAGCATTTGGCGGCAAAAAAGCCAATCTCTCTTTTTTAATCTGGAATCCTGCGAACCTAAAGTTTGAAGAAAAAAATTTAATAAACGATAAAACAAGCTTTGTAGGCGCACCAACAAAGGTTTCCCCAATATATTTGAATGATGATAATTTTGTTGATTTAGTTATTTTTGGCCATCAAGATGAGTCCTCCCCCAAAAATAGAATAGAACCTATTACAGTTTGCATAAGTGATGGTAAAGGGGGTTATGATTTAACCGAACTAGTCTTGCAGCCCCCCTTACCAAATGAAAATGTTGTTTATGAACATGGCTCCGTCGCTGATTTAAATGGTGATAAATTTCCAGATTTATTTATAGCCGCTAATTCTCATTCATATATATTTTGGGGAATTGCAGCGTTCCCTTATTTCTCTAACAAGGATTTCGTTGACATGAAGACTGATTTTTCATTTTATACTAAATTAAAAGACATAAATAAAGACGGGTATAATGATATTTTTATAGCAAATAACATTCAAAATAAAATGCTTATAAATAATGGGAAGGGTGTCTTTTCTGGCAAGGAAATTAACACACCATATCCTACAAGCTCTACGAATACAATGAATGTTTACGATTATATTGTAGATGATTTAAATGGCGACGGCTTAAATGATTTTATAAATATTAATGCTACCAACCATTTAAATTGGACTATCGAAGCTTATATTCAACAGGCCAACGGCTCTTTTAATAGGGAGTTAAGTTGGGTAGAATATACTTTAAGTTTAAATAGAACTGAATACAGAAATAAACTTATTTATTACGATTTTGATGGTGATGGAAAAAAAGATATCACCTACTCTGATACGGGTATGGCTCCATATACAAGTCCCGATAATGAAATAAAGAAAAAAACTGTATTTATTAGAACCGGAAATAAATTTATAGAAAAAGATTTTTTTCAATATGATCCTTATGCTAAATATTTATTTGATTCATTGAAGGGAAAACCAAATTGCCCCTTAAGTTATATGACTAAGCCTATTTTAAGTCAATCAAAGCTTTCATTTTGTTCTGGCGATAGTACAAAAATTTCTATTAATAATCCTAGAGACACATTAAAATGGTATTATGGAACAAAGTCAGATGTCAATAATGTCACATCAAAAACATTTTTAGAAAGTACAACTCTTTATGTGACAAGAACAGACACTTTTAAATGTGTAATTTCTTCCGATACGATAACAATTACAAAAAACGCTTTACCTGCACTACCTACAGTTAAGGATACCGTTTTTTGTCAAAACATAAGTTCTTCCACATTGCTAGCAACGGGCACAAGTGGTAATAGTATTACCTGGTATGGTACTAATGCTACTGGAGGAACAGGTAATGCTAGCGCAGTCGTTGCGCCCACTACCGATACAACAACAAAATCATATTATGTATCTCAGATAAATAATACGACAAGTTGTGAAAGCCCAAGAGCTAAGATCACTGTAAAAATTAATCCTGCACCAGCAAGTCCTTCTGTAAAAGACACCGCATATTGTAATAATATTAGTGCAGATACTTTAAAGGCGACTTCCTTAACTGGCCACAGTTTAAATTGGTACGGCACTAACGCAACAGGAGGAACTGGAACTGTCCTAGGTAGTAAACCTATCACTACAACAGTGGGTTCATTTAATTATTATGTAAGTCAAAAAAATAATAGTACAGGATGCGAGGGCGCAAGAGCAAAAATTGGCGTGACTGTAAATCCATTACCAATAGCACCAGTTGTACGAGATACTAATTATTGTAATAATGCAACTGCAGATACGATAAGATTAAATGCAAGCACAGGAGCTACTTTATTATGGTATGGTACTAATGCAACAGGAGGAACTGGGAGTAGCACTGCAATAAAACCAAGCACCGCAACTGTTGGATCTGCAAATTATTATCTCAGTCAAATAATAACAGCTACAGGATGTGAAGGACCAAGATCCAAAGTAGTCGTTACAACAAAACCAATCCCTTCTGCTCCCACCTTATCAAGAGACACTGCTAATTTCTTATTATCAGGTGCGCCGGGAACTACATGGTATAAAGATGGATCTGCGATTACTGATACCGCACAAAAATATAAACCAACTACCGCAGGCTCCTACACAGCA
>JBIIRW010000108.1:0-4342 GCA_044341385.1 Sediminibacterium sp.
TGATTTATATGTAAACGATTTTAGTATTGACATGGGCGATACAGGAAGAAAAGCAATTCAGCAGTTAGAGCATACATTTTCAGAATTAAATAAATAAAACTTACTACTCCTTCAACGCCTTCGCGTAGGCGGCTAGGACGCGCTCACGCGCTTCCTCATGCACCACAATTGGTTTGGGATAGTCAAAACTATCTAACTCTGGCACCCAATGCCTGATATATTTTAAGTCCTTGTCAAATTTTTCAGTTTGTAAGCGCGGATTGAAAACTCTAAAGTAAGGAGCTGCATCACAGCCACTGCCACTCGCCCACTGCCATCCCCCATTATTCGCAGCTAAATCAAAGTCCAATAATTTTTGGGCAAAATAAGCTTCGCCCCAACGCCAATCAATTAACAAATGCTTGGTTAAAAAACTAGCCACAATCATACGCACTCTATTATGCATAAATCCGGTAGAGTTTAGTTCACGCATACCTGCATCTACAATTGGATAACCCGTGCGCCCTTCACACCATGCTTTAAATTCTTTTTCATTATTTCGCCATTCAATAAAATCATATTTTGGTTTGAATGATTTCCCCTCTGCAATTTGCGGAAACTGCCATAAAATCATATGATAAAAATCGCGCCAAATAAGTTCATTAAAAAAAGTAGCATTTAAACTTTGCGTTTCCAAAGCCAATGTCCTCGCCGATATAGTGCCAAAACGCAAATGCACACTTAAGTGCGTTGTAGCATTTAAAGCCGGAAAGTTTCTTTGTTCGGTGTAATTTTTCACCACCGATGTTTTATACTGCATCGGTGGAATTTCAAGATCCGTTTTTTCAAAACCCATTTCTTTTAAAGTAGGTAGCTTAAATGATTTTGTATCTAAAAAATAATCCAATAATTTATCCGATGGAAATTTCTTCGGTGTTTTCGCTGCCCAAACAGTTCTCCATTTATTTGCATAAGGGGTATAAATCGTATAAGGTTTGCCATCATCTTTGGTCACCTCGTCTTTTTCAAAAATAACCTGATCCTTAAAATGATGATAGGTCGCTTTATTTTTTAAAGCCATCTTTTCAATAGCGGCATCTCGCGCATTGGCCTTAGGACCATAATCATGATTCGTATAAACTGCACTGATGTTAAATTCAGAAAACAACTTTTCAAAAACTTCCGTGGGCGTGCCATATTTTACCCAAAGTGATTTTCCTTTGGCCACTAAATCCCCTTGTAACCTAGTTAGGGTTTGATGAATAAAATCGACCCTTCTATCTGCTTTATCTTCTGATTGATTTAAAATGGTTTTATCAAAAACGAAAATAGGTAACACATGGGTGCCTTGTAATTTTGCCTGATAAAGAGCATGGTACAATCCAGCATTGTCCTCCCATCTTAAATCGCGTCTGAACCAAAAAATATGAATAGGTGTTGCCATTGGATTATTTTAATTGCTTGTTGAAGCAAATCTAGGTATTAACAAAACAGTGTAAAAATAGTTGTGTCCCCTTTTAATTAAATACTGCTTTTTTATAATTAATTTTAGGTATGCAAATTAGCACTATTACCGCAGCCTTGGAAACTTGGGCACCCCTGTCCTATCAGGAATCCTATGATAATGCAGGTTTAATTATTGGCGATCCACTTGCCAATTGTACCGGTATTTTATGTTCCTTAGATTGTACCGAAGCCGTGGTTGATGAAGCCATCGCCCAAGGTTGTAACCTAATTGTGAGTCACCATCCTATTGTATTTAAGGGAATCAAACAATTTACCCCCAATCACTATGTGACTAGAGTCGCAGTTAAGGCCATTAAAAATAATATCGCACTTTACGCCATTCACACCAATTTGGATAATATCATTGACGGGGTAAATAAAACCCTGGCCGATAAACTTCGATTAGAAAATCGTTCTATTTTGGCCCCTTTACCAGGAATTTTTGATAAAAATGGGAATCCAGTGGGTGCCGGCTTGGTGGGTGAACTTCCCCTTGAAACGGATGAGCAAGATTTCATAAAATGGGTGAAAGAAAAGTTCAATTTAGCTGTTTTGAAGCATACCCATTTTATAAATAAACAACTGAAAACCATTGCTTTATGTGGTGGTGCAGGAAGCTTTTTAATAGATGCGGTTAAAAGACAAAAGATAGACTGTTTTATTACCAGCGACCTCAAATACCACGAGTTTTTTGAGGCCGACGGACAGCTTTTACTCCTTGATATTGGTCACGGGGAGAGCGAACAATTTGTTCCGGCTCTAATTGTTGCTTATTTAACCGGTAAATTCCCTACCTTTGCCGTCCTCGAATCCTCGGTAAACACCCAACCGGTGCGTTATCTTAAAGATTGAGATTCACAGCATTAAGACCATCCAAATAAATTTGAAAATATGGCATCAGTCAAAGACTTTTCAGTAGAAGAAAAATTAGTGAACCTTTACCGCCTTCAACGCGTTGATAGCAGTATCGATGAAATTGAAATTTTACGTGGTGAATTACCAATGGAGGTAAAAGATTTGGAAGATGAAGTTCAAGGATTAGTGAACAGACAAGTTAGAATTGAAGAAGAAATTAATGGTATCACTGAATTCATTGAAACTAAAAAAGCAGCGATCAAAGAAAGCGAAGCTTTATTAGCGAAATATGAATCTCAAAGTGAGAATGTTAAAAATAACCGTGAGTTTGAAGCAATTAACAAAGAGCTTGAAATGCAAGGGTTAGAAATCAAACTTGCTGAAAAACACATCCGTGATGCAAATGAAGATTTAGGCGAAAAAATCAAAGCATTGGATGCTGCTAAAAAAACAATCGCTTCAAAAGATGGCGTATTGACCCACAAAAAAAGTGAATTAGAGAAAATCATCGCTGATACAGAAATTGAAGAGAAAGAATTAAGAGTAAAAAGCGAGGAAGCACGTGCACATATTGACGACCGTTTAATATACAGCTATGATCGTATCAGAAACAGTTACCACAATGGCTTAGCTGTTGTTACTGTTGAAAGAGATGCTTGTGGCGGTTGCTTCAACTCAATTCCTCCACAACGTCAAAGCGAAATTCGCTTACACAAAAAAATCATCGTTTGTGAAAACTGTGGTCGTATTTTAGTGGAATCGGATGTGGCTAACGCACCAGAAAAGACCAAAAAATAGACTTAAAACTATTTTGAAAATATTCCTTAAAGGGTCCAGAGCAATCAGGACCCTTTTTTATTACAACAAAATTTGTGCAGCATTTTAGGGTAGTGTATATTGCATTAAGCCATGTTATCCAAACTCGAAATACATAATTACATTTTGATTGACCAACTCAGTATTGATTTGTCCAATCAATTATCTGTGATTACTGGTGAAACTGGTGCAGGTAAAAGTATTATCATGGGTGCGCTTGGTTTAATATTGGGCGACAGGGCCGATAGCACGGTATGTAGAGACGCTTCAAAAAAATGTTTTATTGAAGGCACTTTTTCATTAAGCAACAAACAAACCTATCAAGCATTTTTTACTGAGCATGATCTTGATTTAACGGAAGAAGTAATTATTCGTCGTGAAATTAATGCACAAGGAAAGTCAAGGGCTTTTATCAATGATACGCCGATCAATTTGAATGAGCTGAAGCAGCTTACTTCGCAGCTAGTGGATTTGCACCAACAATTTGATACCCTTACTTTGGGCGATACCGATTTTCAACGCACCGTAATTGACGCTTTAGCTAGCGTACAAAAGGACTTAGCACAATACCAATCTGTTTTTCATTTATGGAAGGACCACCAAAAGCAATTGGCTGAATTAATTTCAAGGCGAGATGAGTTTGAAAAAACAGAAAGCTATAAAAAACATTTATTAGAAGAATTAGCGGCACTCCAGTTAAAGGAAAATGAATTAGAAAATTTAGAACAGGAACTTAAGTTTTTAGAAAACGCCGTTTCCATTAAAGCGCAAATAGATCAAAGTATTCAGGTATTAGAAAGTGCCGACAATCCAATTGTGCAACAGTTAAAACAAATTGCGAATAATTTAGACAGTATTGTAAAATGGCAACCTGAATTTGCAGATTTGTTAAACCGTTTAAAAGCTGCACAAATTGAACTAGCCGATGTTGCGAATGAACTAAGCAGCTGGCAGGATAAAATAGATTTTGATGATAAGAAATTAGTGCTGATACAAGACCGTTTATCAGAAGGTTATAGTTTACAAAAAAAGCACAAAGTACAAAGCACCAATGAACTTATTAGCATCCAACAACAATTGGAGCTTGACTTAACAGCGGTGCTTAGCTTGGATGAGGAAATTAATCAGCTCACGAAACAAGTGAAAGCGGATGAAAAACAGGTAGTGGAGTTGGCAACTTCATTAA
>JBIIRW010000004.1:0-46124 GCA_044341385.1 Sediminibacterium sp.
GCTTATTTACGCCAACATCCAAAAGTAGCAAAGGTATACTGGTGTGGTTTTACAGACCATCCAAATCACGACATTGCGAAAAGACAAATGCGTGGCTTTGGCGGTATGATGAGCTTTACCTTAAAGGATGATAGCATCGCTGCTGCAACAAAAGTTTTATCAAGTACAAAAATATTTTCATTGGCAGAAAGTTTAGGTGGTGTTGAATCACTCATCAATCATCCAGCAAGCATGACACACGCCTCCATTCCACGTGAGCAAAGAATTGCCAATGGATTAGCCGATGGGTTAATTCGATTAAGTGTGGGCATTGAAGATGCAGAAGATATCATCGCCGACTTAGCACAAGCTATTGGATAAAATAATTATAGGAGCTATATTGATATAATTTCTATTTCAATATTGTATACATTTAGAAAAGGTCAAATGAGCAAGTGAATAGCCAGCAAGAAATTAAAAAAATATTAGATCAAAAAGTAAAGCAATACAATAAGCTTGATTTTATAGCAAAAGATCCTATTTGTATTCCGCATCAGTTTAAAAAGCAGCAAGATATTGAGATCGCTGGATTTTTTGCCGCCATTTTTGCCTGGGGTAATAGAACCACCATTATCAATAAGAGTAATGAGTTATTGCAACGCATGGATAATGCGCCCTATGACTTTTGTATTCACCACCAAGCCAAAGATTTAAAAAAGTTAATCGGTTTTGTACACCGCACGTTTAACGATACGGACTTATTATACAGTATTGAATTTTTCAAACAGCACTTCTCCAAGCAGCCTAGTTTAGAAACTGCATTTTTCACCCATCAAATAACAGGCAAGCCAATAAATAATGTGGAAGATGGGCTAACACATTTTCAGCAATACTTTTTTTCATTGGATGATGCGCCACATCGAACAAAAAAACATATAGCCAGCCCCCTATCTGGATCCACCTGCAAACGCCTTAATATGTATTTAAGATGGATGGTTCGACACGACCAACAGGGCGTTGATTTTGGCATTTGGAAATCCATCCAGCCGGCACAATTGATCTGCCCAATAGATGTGCACGTAGCAAGGGTATCTCGCTCCCTTGGCATTCTGCAACGAAAACAAACCGATTGGATTGCCGCCATGGAGTTAACAGAATATTTACGAACTTTAGCGCCTAAGGATCCTGTAAAATACGACTTCGCTTTATTTAGCTTAGGCGTGATAGAAAAATTTAACTAATGGAATTATCGCTACTCACTTTAGAAACTTATTCAAAGGAAAAACTGATTGCATATCTTAATGAGTTTATTAATCACGACTTTTCTAAAGTGGTGCAATTACTTTATCGGATAGATGTGTCTGAGGCTAAATTAAAAAAGGTATTACACGACAACCCCAATGAGGATGCAGCAGGCTTAATCGCTGATTTAATTATTGAAAGAATCGCCATTGCACAAAAAGCAAGAGCCAGTTTTTCAAAAGAAAATACCAACACCGAAAATGGTCAACATATCAATCATGATGATGAAGGTGCTGAAAGATTATAAATACGAATTGTAGTAGAAGCGTAAAAGTGATACCATAATTATAAATCCCCTTTTTGCGGGCGCATCACTATATCTTCCACCACAGCTTGCGGACTTAAATGCGCAGCTGCAAAAATCATTTTTGCAATATCCTCCGATTCCATGATTCTTTTTGGATCCACGCCAGAACCCGACCAGCTATTGGTATACACGGCACCAGGGCATACAGCAGTTACTTTTATTCCTTTGTCTTTTAATTCTAGTCTTAAATTTTTTGAGAAGCCCAATAAGGCAAACTTACTAATACTATAGGAACCCCCTTGCGCATAGGCATTGAGTGAGGCAATGGAACAAATATTAAAAATATGCCCCTTACCCATTTTTAATATTGTAGGAAGTAAAGCGCGCGTGGTATGATAAGCTGAATATAAATTCACTGCCATTTGTTGCTCCAATGCGTTATCTGCTTCATCTTGAATATTACCTGGTGAAAAAAAACCTGCATTATTGATTAAAATAGTCGGCGTCCCCTTTTCCAAACACCAGTTGGCAAATTTTGTACACTGTTCTTTTTCACTCAAATCTGCATGCGTAAAATGAATAGTCGCATGGGGATATTTTGCAGCCAGGGAATTGCCTGCCACCGCTATATTTTCCTTTGTTTTACTACATAAGTATAAAGTATATCCTGCATTTGCAAAAATTTCTGCCACAGCAAAACCTATTCCCTGAGAAGCGCCTGTGATAACTACATTCATGATGAAATATGAAGTTTAAGTAACCCTTTTAATTTAATACTTAAAGATAGGAAGCAAAATTGTATTTTAGCAATTCTTAAGGATACCCTATGGCTTATAAGGATTTATTTTTTGACTTGGATCACACTTTATGGGACTTTGAATTAAACTCAAAGGAAACCATGCAGGAATTGTATAGCACCCATCACATAGCCGCATTAGGAATCACTGATTTTGACGCTTTTTTTAATATCTATACTGCACACAATCACCGTTTATGGGATAGATATTCCAAAGGATTTATTAAACAAGAAGAATTAAGGTGGAAACGTATTTACTTAAGCTTATTAGATTTTAAAATCGCAAACGAGCAACTGTCAAAGGAGATGTCACTTGAATTTTTACAAATTCTGCCCACCAAGAAAAAACTGTTTCCGCATACTATTGAAATTTTAAATTATTTAAAGGATAAGAACTATAAAATGCACTTGATTACGAATGGATTTGAGTCTGTTCAAATGCAAAAGATAAAAAATGCCGAGATTGCCCATTATTTTACCGAAGTAGTTACTTCAGAAACAAGTAATAGCTTAAAACCCAATAAAGAAATTTTTGAATTCGCATTAAAAACTGCCAATGCGACATTGTCTGAGAGTATCATGATTGGAGACAATGAAACGGCTGATATTCAAGGGGGAATTAATATAGGAATGGATACCGTGTTTGTGAATCATTTGAATGTAGCACCTACAATCCCTGCTACCTATACAATAACGCACTTAAAGGAATTAGAGGCATTATTATAATTACCAACTCGCTAATATAGTCACCCCGCCTTTTACGACATCATCAATTTTGGTATGTATTTTAGCGCCCACAGGTAATAATAAATCAACGCGACTTCCAAACTTAATAAAGCCATATTCGTCGCACTGATTAAATTTTTGGCCTTCCGTACTATAATTACAAATACGACGGGCTAAAGCCCCAGCAATTTGCTTACATAAAATACTTCCTTTACTATTTTCAATTACCACCGACCATCTTTCATTATCAGTAGAAGACTTTGGATGCCATGCAACTAAAAATTTTCCTGGATGGTATTTGTTATAAACAATATTTCCTGCAATCGGCAAACGATTCACATGCACATTCGCCGGACTCATAAAAACACTAATTTGAATTCGTTTCTCCGTATAGTATTCATCGGGTTGTACTTCTTCAATTACTACCACTTTCCCATCCGCAGGTGCTACAATCGCTGAATCATTTATAGTCAATGTGCGATTGGGCATCCTAAAGAAAGAAACGATAAACAAGAAAAAGGCAACAGTAATGCCAAACACCATCCATGCGGCCACAACACTCATTGGAAATAAATAGGAAAAATTGGCCAAGTTTAATAAACTCACCAATACTGCTGTCAATGAAATGGTTACTCCACCTTCCTTGTGAATAGTCATATTTCTTATTTTATTAAAGTGCAAATGTAAAACATTAATACACAAGTTGAATCAATAACCAAACAAAGGGCGTAGCCAATAATATAGAATCAAATCGGTCTAAAAAACCACCATGACCAGGAATCATAGTGCCGCTATCCTTTACGCCTGCTAATCTTTTTAATTTACTCTCCACTAGATCGCCAAAAGTACCAGCAATAGCAGCAACAATACTTATTAAGAAAATAGATTTTTCACTGAGTGGAATGTATTGTCCCATAATTTTAGTGACCAACAAAACTGAAATAAAGATACCTGCAATCGTCCCTTCCCAAGTTTTATTTGGTGAAATACTTGACAATGGCCTACGACCAATCAATGAGCCCACCAAATAAGCTGCAGTATCATTGACCCATATGGATACAATTAAAATAAGGGGAATCGTATAGCCGATATCTCCAAAAAAAGTATTACTCATCACTGCCCTTAACTGGAAAATTAAAGATAAGCCCATGGATATATATATGATACCCACCGCAGATACCAGAAACGCTTTAAAATTTATCTTCTTTGAAACAATATCTGAGAGTAAAATAATAACTGCTACACCAATGACACCATAAGTGGCATAGGTCGTCAAAGGCACTCCTTTGTAGGCATAGGGTAATGATGCCAATGCAACTGATGCGAACACCCCTAAAACTAAAACGCCCCATTGATGTACTTTGTTAACGGCCCCATATGCTGGGAAAATGATGCGCATTAATTTTTGATATTCAAATAAACAACCCAATTGTATGATTGTAAATAAAGCAAAAAAGGACCATTGATTCCATAAAATTCCGCCAATCATAATAGCGGCAAAAACAACTGCTGAAATAGTCCTTACTTTTAAAACTGAAAAATTAAGTGCCATGATTTTTTTTAATGTTTAAGGAATACAAAGCTGTTCACTTCGTTATTGAAATGTAAATTTATAAAAAAATTAAACTTGAAAATCTTTAACAATAAGTAACGCGTTTTCATAATCCGCTGCTGACACATACACCTCCACCTCCCCTATAAAAACATAGGAAGAATCAATCTTGTTCAACACATTTGTTTGAATTTTTTGTTCCATCAAAATGCCTGAAACCATTGATGCAACTGCTAATTGACTACTACTAAATACTTTTTTCCAGTTGGACATGCGTGGTTGATTCTTTTAATTTTTTACATAAAACAGTCACAATCAGTATTGCAACGGCCACCCAATAAAAGGGTAGATTGCCATCAATAACAGCGTCCATTTTTTTAGGATCGTTTCTCACAAAATATAAAATAGTTATACCTATACCATTATTGATGAAATGCATTAACATGGGCAGCCAAATAGTTTTTGTGTAGTAATAAATAATACCCAAAATGATTCCAAGTGACATCCGAGATAAAAAACCAAAATAGGAAAAATGAAAGGCGCTAAATATCACTGCAGTCACTATAATTGCTACATAAGGTTTCCCAGTCCAGTCCATTAGTATTTTTTGTAAGCTTGCCCTAAAAAATAATTCCTCCACTATAGCCGGTACCACGGCTACTGCGATGATAGCAAACAATAAATCAAGGACCGATTTCATTTGCGTCATGGCATACAACGCTTTTTTATATTGGTCTTCCATTTGCGTTGCCCAATTTTTTAAAGCAACGGGGATAGGAATTTTTTCGGTCAAATCGCCTAAAGCGCCGCTTAAAAACAATCCAGTGATGGCAATTAAAATAACAAGTCCTATTTGGTTCCAATTTTTAATACGCACAAACCCTAATTCCGATACTAATTTATCCTTACTAAAAAAGGCGACTACAATACCGGGTAATCCAAATGCAATCACAGAGGCCAACGCATTTGCAAACTGTGCAATGGATGCATTTTTAGGCTGTAATAAAGCAGATTGTAATCCACTAAAGGGTATATCCAATAGGACAGCAGCAATAGAAAAACTAATCATCCCACCTAAAATCAGGCTAATTCCAGATAAGCCAATAAAGAGGGCCATTTTTAGCCCGGGACTCATTTGGAATATGGAAGTTTCTGAACTTGACATGTAAAAAGCATTTTATTGGTACATTTGCAAACGTATCCACTAGGATGCAAGATAATGAATTCATATGGTTAAAATAGGTCCTATCGTATTACCCGATTTCCCGCTTTTACTTGCACCCATGGAGGATGTAAGTGACCCTCCATTTAGAGCGGTATGTAAAGACAATGGCGCCGACTTAATGTATACTGAATTTATCAGCAGTGAAGGCTTAATTCGAGATGCAATTAAAAGCAGACAAAAGCTAGATATTTATGATTACGAACGACCAATCGGTATCCAAATATTTGGGGGTGATGAAGAAGCGATGGCCATGTGTACCAAAATTGTTGACACCGTTAATCCCGATTTGATTGATATAAATTTTGGATGCCCAGTAAAAAAAGTGGTGACCAAAGGTGCAGGTGCAGGCGTATTAAAGGATTTGGATTTAATGGTGCGATTGACCGAAGCAGTCGTAAAAAGCACCAACCTACCTGTTACTGTAAAAACAAGATTGGGCTGGGATGATAATTCAAGAAATATACATGAAGTTGCTTTGCGTTTACAGGATGTAGGTATAAAAGCATTAGCCATTCATGGACGTACGCGTACACAAATGTATAAAGGAGAAGCGGATTGGACTTTGATTGGTGAAATAAAAAATGATCCACGCATTCATATACCCATTTTCGGGAATGGTGATATTAACTCCCCCGAGAAAGCATTAGCATATAAAAACAGATATGGCGTGGATGGTATTATGATTGGCCGTGCTGCTATTGGTTATCCTTGGATATTTAGAGAAATTAAACATTTCGTTGAAACAGGTACCAAGCGCGCTGATCCTACCATTGAAGAACGGGTGGAAGTAGCACGCAAACATTTGATAAAATCAATGGAATGGAAAGGACCCATTGCAGGCATCAATGAAATGCGTCGACATTATGCAAATTATTTAAGGGGCTTACCTAATATAAAAGAGTACCGAAATAAATTAGTGCGTATCACAGATCCAAAGGAAGTGGAAGCAATTTTGGATGAGATTAAAGAAACATACAAGGACATGGTGATTGAATCAGGACATATTGTTTTAGAAAACTACCAC
This sequence comes from Sediminibacterium sp., assembly GCA_044341385.1. GTDB lineage: Bacteria > Bacteroidota > Bacteroidia > Chitinophagales > Chitinophagaceae > Sediminibacterium. The sequence goes on from JBIIRW010000004.1 coordinate 6,852, forward strand.
GAGCACTGCCCTATCAATTAAACGAGCTAGTATATTTAAATTAAGCGCGTTGTCACTTTTTTTTGAAACCAATAATTACATAATTATTTTTTCTCAATAGCAGCAACCACTAAAGAATCTAATGGATCAATGGTCATTGGAAAATAATTCACCAACACCCCTTGTTCATTAATTAAGTATTTACAAAAATTCCAAGCAGGCTCTTGATTACACCAGCCATTTAATGATGAATCAGACAACCATTTATGTACCAAATTTTGTTGGTTCTTTTTAATCACTATTGACTTCTCCATTAAAGGAAAACTAACCCCATAATTTTTTTTGCAGAAAGCAGCAATATTTTGATTGTCGCTTTTTTCTTGTCCCTTAAAATCATTCGCCGGGAAACCTAGCACTACTAATTGATCCTTGTATTTTTGCTGCAATTGTTCAAGTGCTTCATATTGACCAGTATATCCGCAATCACTGGCCGTATTTACAATCAATATTTTTTTGCCCTTTAAGTTCGAAAAATTAAAAGGGGTTCCGTCTATAGCGTTCATGGTTAAATCATAAAATGACATTGAAGGTGTAGCGCCATTTTTATTTTCTAATAATTGCTTTTTACCATTCGAATTCGTTGACCACATAATCATTGGGTAAATGGATTTTAAAATTGATTGTCGATAAGACATATCCTTTTTCTTCATCAAAACAGCAGCAGAAACTAATATTCCAAGAGCAATGGCAACTTTAATCATGATATGTTTTTTAGTCTTCAATTATAATTCAATTTTAGCAGACAGGTCTGTTCAACTATTTGTAGTATTCCTTTATCCAATCAATCTCTTCAATAACCAGGCCTTGCCTTTATAGGGAGGATATTTAAAACTAGGGTCAATCCAAGTAGGTGTTTTTAATACCGACTTTGTATGCGTAAATGTGTCAAAACTTAACTTCCCATGATAACCGCCAGTGCCACTATAACCCCGACCACCAAAAGGTAAATCGTGATTAGTTATATGCATGGTAGCATTATTTACACAGGCGCCTCCAGAGGGCACATTGGTTAACCAATATTGTTCATCCGCTTTGTTTTCAGTGAAAACATAAAATGCCAACGGATTTGGATTTTTTTGTATGATCGCCAACGCTTCTTCCTTGGATGCATAAGTAAGAATCGGAAGAATGGGGCCAAAAATTTCATCCTGCATAATTTTTGCATCCGCATGAATACCTGTCATGATGGTTGGTTCAATAAATAATTTTTCTCTGTTTGATTTTCCGCCATAAACAATTTCGCCTTCCGATAAATAACTAGTAATACGCAACCATTGTTTGTCATTGATGATTTTACCATAATGTTCAGACGCTTCTGCATCTGCACCATAAAATGATTGAATAGCAATAATCAATTCTTTAATTAATTTATCCTTTAGATCACTGGGTACTAAAATATAGTCAGGCGCAATACACATTTGGCCACAATTTGAAAATTTAGGATTAGCCAAACGACGCGCAGCTACTCTCAAATTTGCATCAGCAGTAATCACCGCCGGACTTTTACCGCCTAATTCTAAAGTAACGGGTACCAATTTTTCCGCAGCGTATTTGTAAATTATTTTTCCAACCGCTGTGCTTCCAGTATAAAAAATATGATCAAACCTATTCTCGGTTAATAAGGGTGGCAATACGGTAGCGCCATCACCTTCTAAATAAAGCATATAGTTATTTGGAAATAAGTCGTCTATTATTTTAGCCATCACTTTTGCCGTAGCTGGCGCAAATTCACTTGGTTTTAATACGGCGCAGTTACCACCTGCAATAGCACCAATTAATGGTGTAAACAATAACTGAAATGGATAATTCCAAGGTGCAATAATACAAACCACCCCCAAAGGCTCTTGTATAGTATAACTTGTCGAAGGCATGTTCACCAAATTAGTCGCAACAGATTTGGGTTGCATCCATTCCTGTAAATGCTTAATCGTATAATTTAATTCACTTAGGAAAAACCCAACCTCTGTTGCCCAAGCATCTTCGTCTGTTTTTTTAAGATCAGCGTACAAGGCTTCATATAATATTTTTTCCGAATCCAACACCGCCTTTTTAAGCCTTTCTAATTGGAGTAATCTAAAGGCATAGGTTTGGGTGGCTCCTGTACTAAAATAGTCCTTAAGTGCATTGATATTAGCGGTCATAACATAAAATTATGAAGCAATTTAAGCTTAATTAGGCAAATGGACGATGCGAGGGTCTTCATTGGTAAAAATTATTTCAAATTATCCCAATTTTTATATAATTTAACATACTTAAAAAAATAAGATTTTATAACCATTAACCGTTTGCTATGTCCAAGAACAAATCAAATAACAGTCGTCGAGATTTCATAAGAAATTCAGCCCTTGCGATGGGTGGTTTCTACATTGTACCAAGACACGTATTAGGAGGAAAAGGTTTTATTGCGCCAAGTGATAAATTACAAGTTGCCGGAATCGGATCCGGTGGAAAAGGCGAAAGCGATTTATTCAATTTTTACAATTCTGGAAAAGCAGATATCGCATTTTTGTGTGATGTAGATGACAGACAAGCTGTGAAAAGTCGTCAGCGCTATCCTAAAGCAAAATACTATAAGGATTACAGAGAGATGTTAGATAAGGAGCACAAATATTTTGATGCATGTTCCGTATCTACCCCTGATCATATGCACGCAGTACAAGCAATGGCTGCAATGCAATTAGGCAAACACGTTTATGTTCAAAAACCAATTGCGCATGATATTTTTGAAGCAAGGATGATGACCGAAGCTGCAAGAAAACATAATGTAGTTACACAAATGGGTAACCAAGGTGCATCAGGTGATGGTGTACGTAAGTTACAGGATTGGTACAACGAAGGTTTAATTGGAGATGTACATACCATTTATTGTTACACGGATCGTCCAGTATGGCCACAAGGTGCCATTCGCCCTACAGCGCCTTCTTCAATTCCTGCTGAATTAGATTTTGATTTATGGTTAGGTACCGCTCCTAAAAAAGATTACTTCGATGGTATACTACCATTTAACTGGAGAGGTTGGTGGGATTACGGAACCGGCGCATTGGGTGATATGGCTTGTCATATTATGGCACCAGGTTTTGCAGTATTAGGTTTAGGTTATCCAGTGGCAGCTGAATGTAGCATTGCAACAAGATACACTGCACCTTGGCAAAAATTGGATGCACCAGATAGTCCGCCAATGGGTTCACACATTATTTTAACTTTCAGAGGACCATTCAATAAACATAAGGGTAAAGGCAAGGAGACTGAAATTAAATTACATTGGATGGATGGTGGTATACAACCAGAAAGACCTCCTGAATTAGGACCTAACGAACAAATGGGTGATGGCGGTAACGGTATCATTTTTGAAGGGACTAAGGGCAAGATGATGGCGGGTACTTATGGGGTGAATCCGCAATTATTACCAACCAGTTTAACAAAAACAACAACTGTTCCAAAAACAGTTGAATTAGTAAAAGGCGGTGCTGAAGGTCACTATGCAGCATGGGTGGAAGCTTGTATCGCAGGGCCTGGTAGTGATTTAGCTAAAAACTTAAGTTCTAATTTTGATATAGCAGGACCTTTAACTGAATCCGTATTAATGGGTAATTTAGCCATTCGTAGCTATGATATCAAAGCACAAGAAAAAACTGCAAAAGGAAAAATAATTTATCCAGGACGTAACGTTCAATTGTTATGGGATGGACCAAATATGAAGATTACCAATTTTGACGAAGCAAATCAATTCGTTAAACGAACTTACCGTGATGGTTGGAGTTTAGGTATCTAATTAAATCGCCTTACTAAAAAACCTTCCACTATAAATAAGTGGAAGGTTTTTTTTATGTCCCTGATTAAGTGGTAACTTTACTTTTGTTTGTTATAGTTTCTTTAGATTCATTGTGCGATTATTTTTTAAATTTTATTTTATGAAAAACTTTCAAGATCAATTTTTATTAAATCCAGCAATAACATTTTTAAATTTTGGTTCCTTTGGTGCAACACCCAAACCTATATTTGAAAATTATCAACAATGGCAAAGGGTATTGGAAGCGGAGCCTGTTCAGTTTTTTGCTTTTGATGGGATTAACTATTTAGCAACATCAAGAGCAGCCTTAGCAAAATATATTGGCTGCGCGGATCAGGATGATTTGGTTTATGTTACTAATCCTTCCTTTGCAGTTAACCTAATTGCAAAAAATTTTCCTTTAAATGCGGGAGATGAAATATTAACGACGGATATTGAATATGGTGCCTGCGATAGAACTTGGAATTTTTATTGTGAAAAAGCGGGTGCTACATATCGTCGACAAAAAATTAATTTGCCTATTACAACTAAGGAAAAATTCATTACTGATTTTTTTGAAGGGGTGACTGCAAAAACAAAAGCAATATTTATTAGTCAAATAACCAGTTCCACTGGATTAATTTTCCCAGTAAAAGAAGTTTGCGAAATTGCAAAATCAAAAGGACTGATCACTATTGTCGATGGGGCACATGTGCCAGGACATATTCCATTAAATTTAGCGGAACTACAAGCCGATTTTTATACGGGTGCCTGTCATAAATGGATGATGGCGCCCAAAGGATGTAGTTTTTTATATGCACACAAATCAGTACAGCATCTTTGCGATCCGCTCATTGTAAGTTGGGGATACAAAGCATTAAAACCTTCTCATTCACACTATTTGGATTACCACCAAATGATTGGCACACGCGACTTTTCTGCATTTTTAACAGTGCCAGCTTGTATACAATTTATGGCTGAAAATGATTGGATCACTGTTCGCAATGAATGTCATGACATGGTGCTTGCCAACGCGCAACGCTTTTATGATTTACTGGAATCAAAACCCATTAGTCCTTTAACCAGTGAATGGATTGGACAAATGATTAGTATTCCAATAAAAACCAAAGAACCAGAAATATTACAAAGGACATTATTCACCGAATACAAGATTGAAATTCCAATCATGCGTCAGGAACGTGACGTGTATATGCGCTATTCAATTAATGCATTTAATACCACGGAAAACTTAGACACCCTTTACAACGCCTTGTCTGAATTAAAAAAACAAAACCGACTTTAGCGCTATTTTAAAATATTTATTTGGCTGAACGCGTTAAAATTTATGCTCTCCAATCTAAATTGTTTAATACAATTGCGTTCTCTTTAGCGCAATCTAATTCGGTGGTACCGGTATAGGCTTCTTGCTCAATGATGTGGAATTTTAATCCATTTTGTGCACCTACATATAAAATATTTTTAAAATCGATCGTGCCTTTACCCAATATACATGACTCATGACCAGTGGGTGTTTTGATCAAATCCTTCACATGGCATAATTTAAAACGATTCGGATATTTCTTTAAATAAGTAATCGGATCCGCACCAGCTGCTACTACCCAATAAATATCCATTTCAAAATCGACCAAATTAGTATCTGTTGCATTCATCAAAACATCCTGTGGCATGCCACCTGCCATTGCTTTAAAGGAATAGTCATGATTATGGTAGGCAAAACGAATGCCATTCTTATTCGCTATTTCACCACACTTATTAAACTGATCAGCAAAGCGCTTATAATCATCAATGGATTTTTGTGCTCCAATGTGCGGACAAATTAAATACTTCATTCCAATTTCACTAGCTTCTGCAGCCTTGCGTTCAAAATCATTATTAATATCGCAATGTGAGGCAATCATATTCATCTCCATATCACCCAATTGTTTTTTAAACTCGGTATTTTTCATACCCCAAAACATCCCATTGGCACCCTCAAAACTTTCAATTTGTTTGTACCCGCAATTAGATAAATGTTTCAACACCCCTAATGGATCTTTAGCCAACGCCTCCTTCACTGTCCACAACTGTATGCCAAACTTATTTTTCTTTTGCGCCATCGCAAACAGCTCCTTATTAAATGAGGTACCTAACGCTAAACTAGCCAGTGCGGTGTTGCGTAAAAAACTTCTTCTTGAATTTGACATGTAATAAATTGAAATGGTAATTGATTCTTGTTAAAAATGAAATTAAATATTATGTGATCACACAATTCCTGTAGATTTTTCTACCTAAAAACTGCCGCGAAAATATTTTTAAGCCCAGGCCTTATCCCCTTTGGTATAAGGAACACAACCTTCATATCTTCCAGGAATAGCCACATAACGAAGCGCTTTTGTTGCCCCTACTTCTGAAGTGAAAAATCCAGTCAGGGTTAACTCCTTCATCATGGTAAAATAATGTTTTGCATTACCATTTTTTTTATCTGGATTTGTTTTTTGCGCTTCTTTATTCGCTTGCACTTCCTTGTCAAGCGCGCTAATTAAATCATGGCGCTCTTGTGCATTTGCTTCCATAAAGGATTTGCCAATTTTAGCTTTTGCTTCTTTAAACTTTAATTCGAGCATGCCTTCCATGAAAATAATTTGATTTTTTTCATCATAACAATCGCGCACCATCACCGACATAAACTCACCCACCTTAGCTTCCTTAGCACCAGGTGTGTTGGTTGCAGGGATAATTACTTCTCCTACTTCATTTAAAAATGCAATGTCTTCCGCAGAAAAAACCAATCCTGTTTTTGCAGTGGTACATCCTGATAAAAATGCTTCCGCGCCTAAAACGGTTCCGCCCATAATAATGGCTACTCTTGATAATGCTTCACGTCTGTTCATCATAAAATATAAATTTAATCGCGTTAATTATTTTAAATATCGCAAATTTCAATGGCCTTTTTAAGTGACGCCATTGGATCTTTATCTGCAGGAATAAATTCTTGAGCCACATAACCCTTAAATCCAGTGGCAACAATCGCACGCATTATTGCAGGATAATATAATTCCTGACGCTCATCAATTTCATTACGACCTGGCACACCACCTGTATGGTAGTGTCCATAATATTGATGATTTGCATTAATGGTACGTATAACATCTCCTTCATCAATTTGCATATGATAAATATCAAACAATAATTTAAAATTAGGAGACCCTATTCGCTTACACAATTCAACACCCCAAACGGATCTATCACACATATAATCCTTGTGATCTACTTTTGAATTCAATAACTCCATCTGAATCATAACCCCTCTTTTTTCAGCCAATGCCATTATTTTTTTTAATCCAGTCGCACAGTTGTTTAATCCAGTTTCATCATCCATGCCCTTTCTATTTCCTGAAAAACAAATTAAATTGGTATACCCTGCATCAGCAACATAGTTAATATGATCCGTATAATTCTTCACCAAGGTATCATGATAACTTGGGTCATTAAATCCTTTGGTTAAACTTATCTCAGCACCATTGCACATCGTAGACACTAAATTATTTTCCTTAAGCACATGCCATTCAGAAGGGCCTACCAAGTCCATCCCCACCATACCCATTGCTTTGAAATTCTTAGCTAATTCATCAATAGGATATTGACTATAACACCATCTACAAGCAGAATGATTGATTTTTCCTTTTAATGAAAAGGGTTCGTTATTGTTTTGAAGTCCTTGTTTCACGGATGCAATTAAATTTGAAGGGACCACAACCCCTGTTGCCAAAGCAGCAGAACCAGTGATTACTTGTTTTAAAATTTGACGCCTATTCACATTAGATGACATTACAAAATATTATATAAGTTCCCAGAATTTATGACTTGATAAATATAATTTTTTTTTCCTGTTTTTTATAAAGTTTTAAGTTAAAAATGGGGGTTTTTTGAGAAATTATAAGGAAATTGCTAAGGTTATAATCCATGGTGAAAAAATGGATTTTAAATTATAAAAAAGCATTAAATATCTCACATATGAATCGAAAATTACGCATGGGAATGGTCGGAGGCGGAAAAGACGCTTTTATCGGTGCAATTCACCGTTTGGCTGCTAATATGGATGGATTAATTGAAGTAAGTTGTGGCGCTTTAAGTATAAGACCTGAAGTAGCACTTGCTTCCGGTGAAGCTTTATTTTTACCTAAGGAAAGGATTTATTTGACTTATGATGAAATGATCAAAAAGGAAGCAAGCCTTCCAGCAAACGAGCGCATCGATTTTGTAACCATTGTAACACCCAATTTTGCGCACTTTGCACCTGCGATGATGGCATTAGAATATGGCTTTCATGTGGTGATAGAAAAACCCATTACATTTTCACTAGATGAGGCAAAGCAATTAAAACAAAAATTAGATGAAACTGGCTTAACCCTTTGCTTAACACATACCTATTCCGGATACCCAATGGTCAAGCAAGCAAAGGCAATGGTCAAGGAAGGGAAGTTTGGGAAAATTAGAAAAATTTGGGTGGAGTACCCACAAGGTTGGTTAAGTAAACTATCAGAACGCGAAGGAAACGCACAAGCAGCATGGAGAACTGATCCAAAAAAATCAGGTAAGAGTTCTGTGATGGGCGATATTGGCACGCATGCTGCACACTTAGCTGAATATATTACTGGTTCAAAAATTACGGATGTATGTGCTGAACTAAATACCATGGTCGAAGGTCGATTGTTAGATGATGACGGTGCAGTGATGTTGAAATTTGATAATGGTGCAAAAGGTGTTTTAATGGCATCACAAGTAGCAGCGGGTGAAGAAAATGCTTTAAAAATTAGAGTGTATGGAGAGCATGGTGGTATCGAATGGGCACAACATGAACCCAATACATTACTTGTAAAATGGTATGATCAACCCACCCAAATTTATAGAGCTGGTGGAAACTATGGCGCACATTTGTCTCCTACTGCAATTCATAATTGTCGCACCCCAGGCGGACATCCAGAAGGATACTTGGAAGCATTTGCAAATATTTATAGAAACTTTGCATTAACCATTGGATGTAAAATTGATGGCACCACACCTACCCCGGAGATGCTTGATTTCCCTGGCATTGAAGATGGATTAAGAGGTATGGCGTTTATTGATAATGTGGTTGCATCATCACAGTCCGCTGTGAAATGGACCCCTTATGTTATATAAAATTAAAGCTACCATTCACAACTTATTAAACCAATAGTATGACCACAATAAAAGGACCTGGAATATTTTTAGCGCAGTTTATGGGTGATGTTGCGCCATTTAATTCTTTGGAAAGTATTTGCAAATGGGCAGCTTCCTTAGGATTTAAAGGCGTTCAAATTCCAAGTTGGGATGCAAGATGTATTGATTTACAAAAAGCTGCTGAAAGCAAAACTTACGCGGATGAAATCAAAGGTATTGTAACCAGTGCTGGTATGGAAATCACTGAACTATCTACACACTTACAAGGACAATTGATAGCAGTTCATCCCGCCTATGATGCACAATTTGACGGATTTGCACCCAAGGAAGTTCATGGCAATTCAAAGGCTAGAACTGAATGGGCAATACAACAATTAAAATATGCAGCTAAAGCTTCTCAAAACTTAGGCTTAAATGCACATGCAACATTTAGTGGTGCCTTATTATGGCACACGGTATATCCTTGGCCACAACGTCCAGCAGGTTTGGTAGAAACTGGATTTACAGAATTAGCTAAAAGATGGTTACCTATATTAAATGAATTTGATAAAGTGGGTGTAGATGTTTGTTATGAAATACATCCTGGCGAGGATTTACATGATGGTGTTACTTATGAAATGTTTTTAGATAAAGTCAAACAACACCCACGTGCTTGCTTATTATACGATCCATCACATTTTGTTTTACAATGCATGGATTACTTAGGATACATTGATGCATTTCATGAGCGCATAAAAATGTTCCATGTAAAAGATGCTGAATTTAATCCGACAGCCAAACAAGGCGTATACGGTGGTTATCAAAATTGGATTGACCGCGCAGGTCGATTTAGATCTTTGGGAGATGGCCAAGTTGATTTTAAAAATATTTTCAGCAAGCTTGCCGCTTATGATTTTAAGGGATGGGCAGTAATGGAATGGGAATGCGCGATTAAGCATCCTGAAGTTGGCGCAGCGGAAGGTGCAGTGTTTATTAAAAACAATATTATTCAAGTGACCGAAAAAGCTTTTGATGATTTTGCAAATACAGGATCAGACGAAGCATTTAATAAGAAAATTTTAGGTATATAATTAAATCAAATAATCATTAAATAAAAAGCGTATGAAAAAGGTGTTAGGAATTATGTCAGTAGCAGTAGCATTAGTATTAACTGCATGTGGTGGTGCAGAAAACAAAGCAGGAAAAACAGAAACAGAAACAAAAGTAGTAGCCAAGGGAGAAACAGAAAAAGAAACAGAAAAAGAAACAGAAACAAAAGTAGTAGCTGTTGCGCCAAAGCCATTATCTGAAAATCCTGATTATCAAAAAGGTTTGGCACTCATTGCAGGTAGTGACTGTTTAACTTGTCATAAAACAAGTGAAAAACTAATTGGCCCTGCGTATAAAGATGTAGCTGCAAAATATGAAGCAACAGAAAGTAATATTAAAATGTTGGCAGGAAAAGTAATCAGTGGCGGTAGTGGTGTTTGGGGCGCAATACCAATGACGCCGCATCCACAAGTGAAAGAGGAAGATGCAATAGCAATGGTGAAATACATCATGTTGTTGAAAAAATAATAAATTAGTTATAATCGTAAAATTAAAAAATGAATTTAAAATCAATTGTACTTTCCTCGTTGGTGTTATTTATTAGTGTTCAAACTATCGCACAAAAAAAGAAGTGGACTCCTTTATTCGACGGAAAAACAACCAAAGGATGGCATACCTATGGTGAAACTACTGTAGGCCAAGCCTGGAAGGTAGAAGATGGGGTGCTTTTTTTAGATGCTACTTCAAAGGAAGGGAAAGGCTATATTGTTACAGATGAAAGTTTTGATAATTTTCATTTAAAATTAGAATGGAAAATTTCAAAAAATGGAAATAGTGGTATCATCTTTTTTGTACAAGATGACAAAGCAAAATATAAAAACCTATGGTATACAGGACCAGAGATGCAAGTGATCGATAATGAAGGCCATAGCGATGGTAAAATTATAAAGCATAGAGCTGGAAACTTGTACGATTTAATCGCAGGACCAGACGATGCAGTAAAACCTGTTGGCGAATGGAATAAAGCTGAAATCATTGTTGATAAAGGAACTTTAGTGTTAAAATTAAATGGTGTAACAACAGCATCGACTACTTTAGGTGATGATAGCTGGAAAGAATTAATTAAAAACAGCAAATTTGCAAAAAAGGAATCACCTGATTTTGGAAAAATTTTTAGTGGTCATATTTCCTTACAAGATCATGGCGATAATGTGTACTATAGAAATATTCAAATCAAACGACTTTAATCATTTTTGTGAATAACGTCCATGAATCATTTATGCGTCAGGCCCTCTCGCAAGCGCAGAGGGCCTTTGACGAAGATGAAGTTCCCGTTGGTGCAGTCATTGTCATGAACGGCCAAGTCATTGCAAAAGGATATAATCAGGTTCAGTTATTAAAAGATGTCACTGCGCATGCTGAAATTTTAGCCATCAGCAGAGCTTGCGAAAATTTGCAATCTAAATATTTACCAGCCGCCACCTTATATGTAACCTTGGAGCCCTGCCTGATGTGTGCCGGGGCTTTATATTGGAATAAAATTGGCCATATTGTATTTGGGGCCTATGATGAAAAAAATAGTTACCGCCGCGTTACAGAAAAAAATCCATTCCATCCATCCACAACTATTGTTGGGGGTATTCTACAAGAAGAAAGCGCCGCACTCATGCAGGCATTTTTTAAAGCAAAGAGATAGTTATTTCGATAAAATTAGCAACCACTAGGCCTCCGCAGCAAGAACTGGAGTCGACTAACTAGTTCTAATTTTATCTCCATTTCACCACTAACTTACTATTTCAGAAAAAATGCCCGGCGTTCGCTTAAATCAGTGGAAAGCGGTGTAATTTTGTCCCTCATTCAAGAAACAATAAAATAAAAAATATGTCATTTACTTTACCAGCGTTACCCTACGCACACGAAGCCTTAGAGCCACATTTTGATACCTTGACCATGCAAATTCATCATGGCAAACACCATCAAGCTTATGTAGACAATTTAAATAAAGCATTGGTAGGTACGCCTAACGAAGGAAAAACTTTGGAAGAATTAGTAGCAGTAGCTGGAACGATTAGCCCTGCAGTTCGAAACAATGGTGGTGGACATTGGAACCACAGTTTCTTTTGGGCTAGCTTAGCACCCAATGCTGGCGGTACACCAACAGGCGCTTTGGGTGATGCAATCACTGCTGCTTTTGGAAGCTTTGATGCATTCAAAGAAAAATTTGCTGCTGCAGGTATGACTCGTTTTGGAAGTGGTTGGGCTTGGCTAATCGTGAAGGACGGAAAATTAGAAGTAAGTTCAACACCAAATCAAGACAATCCATTAATGGATGTTGCTGATGTAAAAGGTAACCCATTATTAGGCGCAGATGTTTGGGAGCACGCTTACTACTTAAAATATCAAAACAGAAGAGCAGATTATTTAGCTGCTTTTTGGAATGTCGTGAATTGGTCAGTAGTTGCTGATCGTTTTGCTGCTTCGAAATAAAATTGAAATTCGGTGGCGAATCCACTAATATTTAAATCCCAAAGTTACCCGCTTTGGGATTTTTTATGGTACAGGATCATAGCCATGTCCGCCACCAGGCCTACACTTACTGAGTCGTTTTATTCCTAAAAATATTCCTTTAATTGGCCCATACTTTTCAATGGCTTCGGCCGTGTATTGCGAACAGGTGGGCGTGAATCTACATTTGCTGCCACCCAAATAAGGGGACAATACGAATTGATAAAACCGGATTAAAATAATAAATGGAAATGCGCTAATTTTTTTTATCGCCCCTAAGATATCATCGAACGCAGATCGCTTACTCATACAACATTTGATTTTAACTTATCCGCAAGTTTTTGTAATAACAATTTAATAGTAGCTTGAATTTCTTGCTGGGTTTGCACATTCGCATCTACATATAAAAAAAATAAATTAAGGCGCGTATTTGTTAGGTTTATACTATTCGTAAAATTTGGTTTTTCTAAACGATACCCTTCGCGTAATAATCTTTTTACTTTATTGCGTTTTACCGCTTTCCTAAATTGTCGACTAGGTGCACCCACACCAGCTTGCAATAATCCATTCGAAAAAATTCCGGCTTCTTCCTTTTCAATAGTGTATAACAATCTTATAGGATGCATGTTGATGGCAGTTCCTTTCGAAAACAAAAATTGCATTTGTTTTCGGCTTTTTAACTTATCCTTTTTTTGGTATGTAAATTTATTAGTCAACAGTTTAAATATAGGCATTAAAAAAGTCCTTCCCGTATTTCGGGAAGGACTTTAAAATTATTGAATTTCGAGTGAATGAAGGAAATCCTACAACGGATTTATTTCAATCCTTTTTCACTTGATACTGTAAGTTTTTTACGTCCTTTCTTTCGGCGGCTTGCTAATACTTTACGACCATTAGCTGTTTCCATACGTTGACGGAATCCGTGAACAGATTTACGACGACGCTTATGTGGTTGGAATGTACGTTTCATAGTATGTCTTAAATTTTTTTCTTTTCTGTACTTTAAATTTCGTTTTCGTCCTGTTCTTAATAGCAGTCACCATACCACTACCTGTGAAAGGACGGCAAAAATAGGGTATTTTTTTATTTTTTAAGCTAAATCTGTATGTTTTGCAGCAATTTTTTGTCCAAAAAAGGTGCTGGCCTGCAATTCAAAGGCTTGCGGGTTGTCGGTAGTGTAAAAACTAAGTTGCCCGGATTGGCTACATTTTTGAGCTAAATCAGGATGGCTTTCAAGGTAGGTAGCTAGGCTTTTAGCCACTATTGCGCCTTGGCTTACCACATTCACCCCTTTGGGCATAAAAGCCCTTATTTTGTCCGCTAATAAGGGATAATGGGTGCAAGCTAATAAAAGGGTATCAATGTCGGCGGATTGAGAAAAAAGTTGATCCAGGTAGGATTTCACAAAATAATCTGCCCCTGGTTTATCCTGTTCTCCGTTTTCAATCAAGGGTACCCATAAAGGACAGGCTTGTTGAAAAACTTTGAGATCAGGAAAGAATTTAGCCAATTCAATCGGATAACTGTCACTTTGTATGGTACCCAATGTTCCTAAAATTCCTACTTCATGCGTGGTTGAAAAATTGCCTAAAATTTCAGTAGTGGGTCTGATCACCCCTAATACCCTTTTGTCAGGGGCCATTTTTGGTAAATCTTTTTGTTGAATGGTACGAAGGGCTTTTGCAGATGCGGTATTGCATGCCAAGATCACTAAGGAGCAGCCTTGGTTAAAAAACCAATTCACTGCTTCTAGGGTATATTGATACACAGTATCATAAGATCGCGGACCATACGGCGCGCGCGCATTATCTCCTAAATAGATATAATCATACTGAGGTAAAGTATGTTTGAGCTCCTTTAATATGGTAAGCCCCCCATAACCACTATCAAAAACACCAATCGGCGCAGTAGACATATATTTATTTTATTGCGTAAAACTAAAGAACCTCGTTGTAAACAACGAGGTTCTTGATAAAATATATTTTATAATATTATCCTTTTTTTGCTGCTGCTGGCTTTGCTGCTGGAGCACCACCTGTAGCTGCTTTAAAAGCATCTTCAATTTCCTTTGGTAAAGGCAATTTCAACTTCATTGCAACACGAATTGTTAAATTGTCTGCAATCGAAGGTTGTGTATAAGGTGACAAAGATTCTGCTTTTAATACTACTGTATATTTTTGCTCAGCAACTACTTCCCCTAATGCTGTAGCAATTTTTTGTCTGTAAGGCAATAACAATGATTCTTGCTTTTGCTCCATAGATTGTTGTTGATATTGTTGCCAGTTGATCAACTTGTATTTTAAACGATTTAAATCATCAGTTGCCATTTGTAACGCCTTAGGACGCTTTGACAAATCTGCAGAATCTCTTTTGTAGATGCTATCTTTTACTTGATAATCCTTCAAAGTATAATTATACTCATCTTGTAAAGAATCTTGTGCATAAGACTTAAGAACAGTATCTAATTTTTCTTGGATACCAGGGAATAAAGCAATGACGCTTTGATCATCAAAATAACCAATTTTAACCTGCGCAGATGCTGTGTTGTTAAATGAAGCTGCAACTAATAAAATGGCTGCAAATAAAAAACCTTTTTTCATATCTAATTGTTTTTTTTAAAAATCTATTTGTTTTTCTTAATTATTGATACCCAATTCCTTCAAAACATCGTCACTTTTGTCCAGTTTCGGGTCTGCAAATATAATGGTAATTCCTTCACTTTTATCTAAAATGAAGTCATATCCCCTAGCAGTTGCTAGTTTTTGGACTGCATTATATACTTTATCTTGAATGGGTTTAACCATTTTTTGGCGTTCCTTAAACAAATCCCCCTCATATCCAAAGCGTTTCTTTTGAAGGTCCCTAAGCTCCTTTTCCTTCACAAAAAGCTCATCTTCTCTTTTTTTCTTAAGGTCATCGGAAAGCATAAACTGCTCAGCCTCATAGTTTTTGTACATTTTATCGAGGGTCATTTGCTTTTGGTCAATTTCTTGTTGCCATTGATCTCCTAATGCCTTTAATTTTTTATCAGCTTCCTTATATTCTGGAATTTTATCCAAAATATACTTTGTATTAATGATCGCATATTTTGTTTGCGCAGTAGATGAAAAAGCCGTCAGCATACTGATGGCCAAAACAAAAAAAACTTTATTGAATTGCATAAGCTATAATTTAAATAACAAAATGAAAAATTACTTTACTATTTTACCTATTGACTATTCTGGTTCAAACCCTAACATAAAGGTAAACCTTCCAGCATCTTTTAATGAGTTGGTGCCATTTAATCGATCTAAACCAATACCATAATCAAATCCCAATAGTCCAAACATGGGAAGATAAAAACGCATACCCAATCCCACGGAACGACGCAGCTTAAATGGATTAAATTCCTTCATGCTATACCATCCATTCGCTGCTTCAAAAAAGCCCAAAGCAAAAATAGTACTACTAGCAGCCAAACTTAATGGATATCTAATTTCAACTGCATATTTATTAAAAATGGTAAACTGTTGGCGAGATTGTTGTTGGTCAGGATTCACTTTTGGATTGGATGATTCATACACAGGATAACCTCTATGTGCTATGATATCATAGCCTAATAATGCAAATTGGTTAGTTAATCCTGCATCCCCTACTTGGAATCTTTCAAATGGAGAAATTCCAAAACTTGAATTATAACGTCCTAGGAAACCGTACTTGGCAGCAAAGCGTAATACAAATTGTTTGTTGTGTTCTTCCCCTGCTGGTTTACCTAATGGCACAAACCATTCTCCATTAAAACGCCACTTATGATATTCTAATAATTGATACGGGTTTTCTCTTTTTCCAAAGTTGGGATCAAATAAAGAAAAAGGGGGTGTTAATTGTGCACTCAATAAAAAAGTAGAACCTGTTCTTGGAAAGGTAGGTTGGTCAATGGAGGTTCTTTGTAAAGCAACCCTAAAGTTGACATTGTTTACATTACCATTAGAGAAATTAGGTAAATTGATCGGATCAATTGGGTAATCTTTTAAAGTATAGCGCGTATAGTTTATGCCGGTGCTTAAAGAGAAATAATCATCCGGCCATTGTAACTGACGCCCAAAGGAAACAGTAGCACCTGTGGTAGAAATATAACGTGCATCCGCTGCATTTGGATTATACATGCCCGTTTGCATATCAAAAGTTTGACCATACTTCGTATTATAAACACTTACCGTTAAAGTATTTCTTTTGATACCACCAAACCAAGGTTCCGTAAATGAAAAATTCGTTGAACGGAAGGCCTTACCATTACTTTGAATCCGCAAACTCAATTTTTGCCCATCACCCATGGGTAATGGATCCCAAGCCGATTTTTTAAAAAAGTTTTTAGAAGAAAAATTATTAAAGGTAATACCTAAGGTTCCGGTAAGTCCAATGAAGCCTCCCCATCCAGCACTTAATTCTAATTGATCACTTGATTTTTCTTCCACGCTATAATTAATATCCACCGTTCCATCTTCTGGATTTGGAACAGGATCAATTTTAATTTTTTCTTGATCGAAATAATTTAATTGTGAAATTTCTCTTTGTGAACGAATCAATAAAGTACGACTAAATTTATCCCCTGGGATGGTTCTAATTTCACGACGAATTACGAAGTCTTTTGTTTTTTCATTACCAGCAATACGAATTGTTTTGATGGTCGCTTGCGGCCCTTCTCTCATTCTGATTTCAAAATCGATGGTATCATTATAAACAGCAGTTTCAATGGGGTCAACATTAAAAAATAAATAACCATCATCTTGGTATAATCCGCTAATATCTCCACCTTCCGCTGTTTGTGTTTTCCCTAATTTATTGTATAATATTTCTCGATTATAAATTTCCCCTTTTTTTATATTTAAAATACTCGTCAATAAAGAGTCTGGATATTTGGTGTTTCCTCTCCAAGTAATGTTTCCAAAAAAATACTTTCGTCCTTCCTTTAATTGGATATCAATATTTAAATTACCTACCGCATTATGATAGAGGGTATCCTTTTCAATGACAGCATCACGAAACCCTAATGAATTGTAATAGTTCAATAAATTATCACGACTCTCCTCAAATTTTTTCTCGCTATATTTTGAAGAGGATAATTTAAAACGCACATATGGATTTAAAATCTTTCTAGTTTTAGTAAAAGTTAAATACCCTTTTTCAGCCATGTACTGTTCAAAAGTATACGGTGTTGTTTTTACAATTACCGGTTTGTCATACACAGGGAAAAGGGTCATTCTAGATTTTTCATGCACTTCCTTTAAACTTTTTTTCAGTTTAACTTCGTCCACTAAATTGCCCCCAAAATTGATATTATTAATACGCACTTTCGGACCACGATCCACTTTAAAATCCAACAACAAACTATTTTTTTTAGTCGCGTCCTTTTTTTCTATGATCGTCACTTTTGCATCTTGAAAACCCTTATCTGCAAAAAACTTTTTTATCCCTTCTACTGCAGTGATTTTCATATTTTCAGTAATCACACGATTCGGGGTTAAACCAGTTTTGCCAGACAATTCATCGGTCTCTGATTTCTTAACCCCCGTAAAATTAAACTTGGATAACCTTGGTCTTTCAACTACGTCAATTTCAACATCAATTTCATTATTCACCAAGTCCGTTATATAAATACTTACATCGCTAAAGTAGTTTTGATCCATTAATTTATGAATCGCTTTGGCAAAATTATCAGCCCCAGGAATCGCTACTTCATCGCCAATATTCAGGGTAGAAAGTGACAATAATAAGTTCTCATCAAAATTTTCATTTCCCACCACTTTAATTTCCCGAATTTTGTATTTAGCAGGTGCTTTTTGATTAAAAATATTAATGAGTTTGACATTGATTTGTGAAACTGAATCCTTCACGGGTACCACCTGGGCAAAAGAAGTCGAGGATAAAAAAAGAACCAATAAAGATCCTATATAAAATGGAAAAAATTTCTGCATCTGCAAAGGGGCTACATTTATAATTTTAAAAGTGTCGCAAATTACTCGTAATATTTCAAAGTCTTTGTTAAAACCTCAAAATAGTTATATTATTTTTTTTAATCATTTGTTTGGACCTGGAGACTGGTTTTCCCAAATCTGCGCTCTCTAGATTGGAAATCAAGGATGGCCTCAATCAAATCTTTCTTGCGAAAATCGGGCCAACGGGTCTCTGTAAAATACAATTCAGCGTATGCTAACTGGTATAACAAAAAGTTGCTAATTCGGTATTCTCCACTGGTACGAATCATAAGCTCTGGATCCGGGAACGCACTGGTAGAAAGGGCTGCCTCCAAAGTTGCCTCCTGGATATCATCGGGATCCATTTGCCCAACTTTCACCTTTTTAGCAATATTTTTGATAGCTTGTATTAATTCCCACCTGCTGCTATAGCTTAGTGCAATTATAAGTTCTAGACCCGTATTTTTTGCAGTAGTTTCAGTGGCATTTTCTAGCGCTGCCTTGGCATCGTCTGGTAACAAGGATAGATTGCCAATAAAGTGTAATTTGATGTTGTTTTTATGCAAATCGGGCACTTCCTTAGCGATAGTATCCACAAAAAGACTCATTAAGCCTGCAACCTCTTCAGCTGGCCGGTCCCAATTTTCAGTACTAAAAGCATATAAAGTGAGGTATTTAATGCCAATTTCAGACGCTGCTTCTACAATATTACGAACGCTTTGCACTCCATGAAAGTGACCATAAAGTCGATCCTGCCCTTTTTCTTCTGCCCAACGACCATTACCGTCCATTATAATGGCGATATGCTTAGGGAGTCTATTTAAATCCAAGTTGTCCATATTGCAAAATTAATCGAATCCAAGTTTATTTTCGTTTAAACCTATTGAATAAACCGATGCTTTTCTTGGGTTTGTATTGGGCAATCCCGTAAATATCATTGAAGGAATAAGAAATACCCAATTTTGCTGTAAAAAAACGGTCATTACCACTAGCACTACCTTGATATCCAAAAGGTGCGGCCGAAGTTACAGGTGTTGGATTTTCATCAATAAAATCAAGTCTATCTGTATTAGTGTATCTGTAAGTGGCTTCGGCTATAATATTAAATCTTCGGTAAACATTAAATTTAAAACCTAAGTTCAATGGGAATGTTAAATTTAGTCCTGTTTTCTTTTGGCTACCACTTAATAAAGCCGCCGTACTCAAAGTAACCACACTCGTGTTATAATTGCGTATCGTATCCAGCGTATACAAATAACCAACCCCAAAACCAACATAGGGCGTAAATTTTTTACTACGTGATCCTGAAATATAATTTAAAAAATAGAATTCCCCCATTGCACTTGCTTCTATCGTATTGATTTGAAAATTTGCATTTCGCGAAATCGCATAGGGGTCTAAAGATAGCATGTCATGAGAAGCCAATTTTTGCATCTCCACATTCAATCTTACACCCACATAACCATTTAATTGTTTTTTTGCAAAAGCCCCAAAACTACTATAATACACTTGAACATCAGGTGCTATATCCCCTTGATAGGAGGCCGCTCCCATTAGCAAACCAACTTCTCCTTTGTTCTCGGACAACTCCATGTGTTGCGCCATAACAAAGTGCGAAAAAAATAAAAAAGCAAATAAAAATAAAACACTTTTAAACATATGCTAACTAATTTCTTTTATCCAAACCCCAAGTCAATTTTGTTCTTAATGTGGTTAAATAACTATTTTCATTCAGTCTTATAAAGCTAACGGAAAATAATTCTTGTTTTAAGGCTAATTCAATTGTTTTTGGAAAAATTTCCTTACGCGCATCTAAAGCACAAATCAATTCTTCAGTTCTCCCTTCAATTTCGAAGGAAATTACGGAAGTATTGGGAACTACAATAGAACGAACATTTAAATTATGCGGCGCCACTGGTGTAATTACAAAACTAGCAGAATCAGGAAATAAAATAGGGCCATTACAACTCATATTATAGCCAGTCGAACCTGTGGGCGTGGATACAATGATACCATCTGCCCAATAGGAATTTAAAAACTCCCCATTTAAATAAGTATGAATCTTAATCATTGGAGAGGTATCTCTTTTATGTAAAACAAACTCATTAAGTCCATAGGGTGTTGCACCAAAAACAGGAATATTTGCATCCAAGTGAATCAATGCACGTTTTTCAATGACATAGGTACGATTCATGAGGGCATCCACCATCATCGATAATTCGTCTTTTGAAATAGAAGCTAGAAAACCCAATCGGCCATAATTAATACCTAAAATGGGAATATTTGAATCTCCGACTAATGTAACGGAGTCTAAAACTGTACCATCGCCCCCTAAACTAATTAAAAAATCAATATTTTCAGGTAAATCATAAGCGGATGTAAAAGGAGTATACGCCTCCTTGCCAGTTGGTGCACAAAGTTCAAATTTTTGTAATAAGTCATGAAAAATGCAAATGGCAACATCATACTTGTGCAACTCTAACAACAATGCATTTAAAGATTGTCGCTGATCCAAATCAAAACCTCTACTATATATTGCTACTTTCATCTATATTAAAAATTAATTCCGCCGTGTAAATATACTCCTTTGTCCCCAAGCTGGTTAACACTATAGTCAATTTTTAACACAAAATCATAAATACTGATCACATCGAAACCAATACCAGCTGTTCTAATCAGGGTATTAGATAATTTATTGGTATTTGATGGGCGATCACTATATACATATCCCAAATTGCTAAAAATACGTATCCAAAAATCATATTTCACTTCAGGTAAAAACTTCTGTGTTAATGGATTTTTAACGGTAATACTGCCCAAGGAATGATGGAAAGCCGTTTTGAATACGGTGGCCGCATTTCCATCAACAACATAATATTCTAGGCCATTCATTTGCAAATTGCCATAGCCCAATAAGCGACTATCTAAATAATTATAATTAGGCAAAAATTTGACTTGTGAATTTGATTCAAAGAAAATAAAATTATGTTTCGAAAACGAATGTGCTTTTAATTTTCTAAACTGAATAGATGTTAATGGCGCCCCTTCGGAAAAGCGTTGGAATAGAACCAATTCAGTCCCAGCACCCTTGGTGGGATACGCATTATAATCAAATGCGATTTTGGTATACCCTAAAGTGATGTCTCCATAGGTCATAACTTTTTTATGACTCGCTAAAAAATTGGGCTGTATTAAAAATCCAGAGTCAGATAATTCCTCCTTACCATATCCTAGCTGTAATGAATGACGTTCAAATAAATTAGGGCGATAGGATAAATTTAAATTAGCACGGTATCCTTTTCTAACGACATCATTTGTTTTCGCAAAAACTTGTTTGTCTTTTTCGGTCGTATAATTAATTTCCTTTTGGTTATAATTTTGCCAACCTCCTCCAATACCATATTTCAATTTTTTATCAAAAAATGGCAATTGGTATCTTATAATATTTTGCTGTGTGTACCCGCGAATAAAACCAAGTACCAATTGGTCATTATTACCAGTTGCATTTTTTTGACTAAATGTGATACCATAATTAACCCGGTCCAAACTTCGGTTTTGCTCATTCCACCATTGATTAAAGTTACGATCTACCCACTTGAAATAAGGTTTTGGAATAAAATACCATCTTTCTTTTACTTTTATTTGTATGTCAACAATACTACTATCATTAATTAATGGATATACAGACGTAACATTTACAGATAAAAATAAAGAAGTATTAAAAAGCTGTTGCTGCGATAGCGTATTTAAAAAATTTAATGAGTCTTTATTAATTTGATCGCCTACATGATAAGGCAGCTCTCGCAATAAAATATAATTTTTTGTTCGTTTATTTCCTTCCACTTGAATGGTGTTAATACGGACCTGCGCTTTCAAGTTAGCAGAAAAAAAAAGGATAGAAAATAAAGAAAGAAATAAAAACCTAAAAAAATTAAACATCTAAATAGTTCATTAAATGGTGGTAGTGATCTTCAATATCATTATGTATAATGGTGTTGCCAAAATAATGAAGTATTTGATAATTGTATCTTTGAAGTGTTGCTATAATTACATCCGCTTCTTCCTTGTTTAACTTAATAGTGATAATAAGTGAACCAGTTGCCTCGTCGAAGTTGGTATTCAACTGGGATATTTGCGCATTATTCGTTTCAACGAGTCGGCTTAACTCTGCAAGTGAATATTGATATGGCGACACCGAAACAACAATGATTGCACCAGGATTATCCACGCCTAAGAATTTAGCCAATAAATCATTTAAATTTTTCTGAAGTATGACCCCAGTAAATTCCTGCTGTTCATTTAATACAGGTAAAAGCGACAACTCATTTTTAGAAAACAAATTCAAGGCTGCAGTGAAATGCATGGAACCTAAAATGCCAACCCGCGTAAGCTGGTCAGCTAAATGAATTAATGTTTGATCCGTATCAAGATTTAAAACGTCTTCTTTGTTAACCAATCCAACAAAATATTCCTCTTTCACCAATGGCAGATGCTGTATATCATAATCCTCCATGCATTGTAAAGCAAAGGATGCTTTATCCTCAAAATGAAGTAATGGAAAATTGGATATAGCGATGGAGGAAGCTAACATTTCGAATTATTTATTTAGGTAGCTCATTTAAAAACTTTTCTAATATTGTATTGAATTCATCCGGCACTTCCATCATGGGTGCATGTCCACATTTATCAATAAAGTGCAACTGACTATTTGGAATTAATTTATTAAACTCTTCCCCTACTAATGGCGGTGTTACACAATCATTTTTACCCCATATCAATAAAGTAGGTTGTTGTATTTCCTTTAATTCTGCACCTAAATTATTTCGAATTGCGCTTTTAGCCAATGAAAGCACTTTGATTACTTTTATACGATTACGCGTTATTTCAAAAACCTCATCCACCAATTCTTTGGTGGCTACGTTAGGATCATAAAACGTTTGGGCTGTTTTGTTTTTAATATACTCATAATCGCCACGTTTCGGATAGGTATCGCCCATAGCGTTTTCATATAACCCACTACTGCCAGTTAAAATAAGTGATTTAATTTTTTCCGGATGTTTTAAAATATAGACTAACCCTACATGACCTCCAAGCGAATTGCCTAACAAATGAATATTTTGATACCCCCTTGCTTCAATGAATTGTTCCACGTATTTTGCCAAGCCAGTGACAGAGGTATTTAATAGGTCCATATCAAACAATGGCATTATAGGAACCACCACTTTATGTGTATGTCTGAACTTTTCGATTAAACCAGAAAAATTACTTAGTGCCCCAAAAAGTCCATGCAAAAGCATAAGGGTTTCTCCAGCGCCTACTTCTAGGTAATTAAATTTTCCGTCTTTTTGTAATTCGTATTCCATCATAACTTAAATTGAACACATAAATTACCAGCTATTATTGAACGTGTAATTTATCATTTTACAATGCGGTTAAAGATACTTAAATCATTGTAAATTATGCTAAAATAGGGCAATTATAACCCGCATTGACAATGTAAAATTTAACGAAATCATAACGTCTAAAAAGTGGGGAAATAATGATAAAGCGGGTAACTGTCAATCAGTTAGTGAATGCTTACTTAAATGGATTTGGGAAAGTCGCAATGGTTGTTTTAATAAAGGGAAGCCAATGGCTCATTTTTTCAGTACAATAGGGCCACCACTTTTGTAAATAAACATAACTATACGCATCTTTCATTTTAGCAGGTTCCAACACCCCTAAAATTTGTAAAAAATAGACCAAGGCACTCCAAATAGTAAAATAAATAAAGCCGTATAGTACAATACCCAATAGTTTATTCAACCAGCCTAGCATTAAAACTTCTGCAGTTTGCTGCAATAAACCTGAAATCCATCTTATTAAAAATAACACCACTAACAAAACAATAATAAAGGAAATAAAAGGCAACCAATTGCTTTCTATTTTAGTATATTCTTTTAATTGCCTCGCAACCCAACCTGCTAGTTGATAGGCTGCAATTAGTCCTATGAAGAAGGAAAAAAAGGAAAGTATGGCTTTGATTAATCCATTGCGAACACCTTGCAAAATTGCAACAATAAGTAGCGTGCCTGTTAAAATATCTAACCACATGTATTAAGGTGTAAGAAGTGATTTTGCAATCGCTGAAATTACTTTACCATCTGCCTGCCCAGCAAGTTGTTTGGTTGCAATGCCCATTACCTTACCCAAATCCTGCGGACCTGACGCGCCCACTTCGCTAATAATAGCTTGCACAGCCACTTTCACAGCCTCCTCACTCATTTGCGCAGGTAAAAACTTCTCAATAATTGCAATTTCTTCTGACTCTTTTACTGCCAAGTCAGGTCTATTTTGTTGTTCATAAATGGTTAAGGAGTCCTTGCGTTGCTTTACCAATTTTTGCAACAACTTTAATTCGGTATCAGCAGATATTTCTCCATTAGCTCCAGGATCAGTTTTTGCTTTTATAATTTCAGCTTTGATAGCTCTTAAGCCTCTTAACATTGCTTCATCCTTATTTTTCATTGCATCCTTCATCAAGGACATTACTTCAATTTCTAAACTCATAACTTTGATTATTTATTGTTTTGTTCGATTTGACTTGCACTAAATTTTTTGTAAAACGAGTACGCAAATTCTTTAAAATCATTGGCTATTGCTTGATCCTGTGTTGCTCTTAAATAGGTCTCACCCATACCCATTAAATTTTGATAAAAAAAATCAGCCATCTCATCCACCATCATATCCTTTGTCCATAAATCAATACGCAAAGCTGTTTTATCGGTTGGATCCCACAACGTAAGCATCATCGCTCTGGCTTCTTGTGTTTCATTCGCAGTGCTATCGGAAGCGGACCACTTAATATTTTGGGGAATTTTTTGTTCGTCTAAATCTATCAGAACATTAATAGTAGATTGATGCATAATGTAATTTTGTTAGGCAAAAATACTATTTTATTACATAAGATACGCGCTAAGGTTTTAAGTCAATAGGAATTTTAACACTCCCTTTTGCCGGGGTAATCATTTCTAAATTAGACAACCACTCTGTTCCCATATTGGCACGCGCTTGGCGATATACTTCATCCCTATAATATAATTTAAAATGATCTGATAAGGAGGCAGATACATCAAATGAAAATACTTCACCAGCCCGTAACCAAGATTCAGGGATATTGTTTTTTTCATCAATTAAATGAGGGACATCATAATGAATGGCCCATTGTATCCAACAAGTTTTATTAAAATCAATATGTCCCCAAAAAATTGCATAGGATGCGGCAATCCATTCCATTTTTACTTCATGTATGCATTTAATAAAAATGGACGCTTTGTATTTATAGCCTTTTAATAAATCATTCGCAATAGCACATTGCTTATATGTATCAAAAACAAAAACCATCGCCATCGTAGTTTGTTGCCATTTTTTAAACTGGGAAAATTCTTTCAAAGTGGCAACAAAACTGGCGGGTTGTATAAAACATAAAAAATAATTTGAACCCTGTGTTAAATCTGATTTGGTTTCAGATAAAATAAGCCAATCGTATTCGGGAGGGACGACCCTAGGCAAAATAGCATGTTGAAAATTTGAAGTTTCTTTTTTATAGTGGCTGCTAAAAGAAGCCGCTTCCCATTCGTTATCATAAAATACACCAGCAGATTTATTTATATATTTCTTGAAATTATATTGCTGAAGTAATTTTTTAAAAAATGAGGCTGTATTATCAATGTTAGGGTAAGTTAAAGGAATGAAATAATGCGGAAAAGATTCACTACCTTTTAGATGAGCGCCAAAATGCAAAACCATGGCATTGGTCACTTGACTAACCATTTGCTGCGCTTCCCATTTTTTGATAATATTAACATTACTTTCGTTTTTGGTATATGCATGCTGAAAATGCTCGGGTATATGGTCTCCCACAATATAAAAATATAATTGCGCTGAAGCTTTTCCCGCAAAAATTATATCAACTATTTTTTGATAAATAACAAGTGCAGGAATGTCAAAATCAGATTCAGTAAGGATAAACAGACGCATATACAAAAGTACAGATTACTTAACAATTTATCCACCATTCATTTATATGGACTAGTTCAATTAAATAGAACCCTAACTTTGAACTATGGCAAGAGATTTACATCAATTGGACTTATTTGGAAATGATATGAGCCCAGCAGTTCATATCGCGGCTCCTAAGACAATTAAATCAAGCAAGTATAAAAAGCCCTTGGTAAAACAAGCCATGCCCGCCTCCTATACAGAACCTATTGTAAATCAATTAGAAAAAGAAACTTTACCACTTGTTTCAAGGGCTGCACAACATTTAAATACAAGCGCAACTATTCAAAAAAGGGGACGAAAATCATTTGCATCGATGGATGCAGAGATGGGAAAAGTAAACATCCCTTCGGCGGAGATATTGGAAAAAAAATTATACTACCCCATTGGCGAAGTAGCCCATTGGTTTAATGTAAATACTTCCTTAATTAGATATTGGGAAAAAGAATTTAAACAAATACAACCGCGCAAAACACGAAAAGGAGATCGCTTATTCCGCGTACAGGATATTGAATTATTAAAACAAATTCATTTCCTACTTCGTGAAAAAAAATATTCGATAGATGGGGCAAAAACTTATTTAAAAAATAATAAGGAAAAGGCAGAAAAAAACATAGCTGTTTTAAACAGTTTAAAAAATTTAAAAAGTTTCTTAATTACATTAAAAGAAAATTTATAATTACTAACTAATTATAAATTCCTTGTGCCACTTTACGAAATTGCTAATCGCATTTATAACTACACTTTTTCTGAAAAACTAATTTGATTCGCATTCGCATACGCAACTGCTTTCAAATTTAAAGTTTCACGCAATTGCTGAAAAACATTTAAATCAGTAGCTATTGAAATAAAACATTCAATATGAATGGTATGAAATTGTTTGCCCGCATCTGATAAAAATACTGAACTACTAATAATTGTGTTGTGCTTTTCAATTTCGGAACGCATAAAAGAAACAAAATTTGTTAAGGCTTCTGCAGAAGTCATGACACTAATTTGCAAATCCATTTCTATTTTACGCTCTGTTCTGCAACTAATATTATCAACAATGGTGTCCACCATTTGCTTGTTAGGAACAGTAATATATGTTTTTTCCTGCGTACGAATTCGAGTACTTCTTAATCCAATTTTTTCAATAGTGCCAGTGAAATTATTCACTTTCACTAAGTCTCCAATAGAAAAAGGTTTGTCAAAAAATATGATAAAGGAGGAGATGATATTTTCCAAACTTTCGCGCATTGATAAGGCTACAGCCGCTCCTACGATACTTAAGCTGGTCACCAGATTGCCTATATTTTCATTGAACACATAGCGTAAAATTAACAAGGCGCCAATGATGTATAAAATAACTTTAAAAAAGTCACGAAAAAATAAAACCAACTGATCGTCCGAAAGCGACTTTGTTAATTTTGACTTTTCTTCCAATATGATTGCCACAAATTCAAGCGTTCGAATAAACACCCGAATTAATAAAATAATGAACAGTAATTTTATGATAGATTCTATCGCCTGTTGCAAGCTTACTTTAAATAAATGCACATCCCATAATACTGGGAATTTTAATTCATACAATGCAACCACTGCTACTAAAAAAAGTAAAAACTGTTCAATGGGCACCACCAAACGATGCACATGACTTTTGCGTAATTCAGAATGATTTTTTTTGTCAACCCAGGTATAAATTAAACTTGCAAAAAAACGGGAGATGAATCTTTTGAAAATAAAAGTGCCAATCAAAATAGCCAATATATATAAATAGCTGCGAATTGGATTACTTAAAAATTCTTGATCTATTTGCATAATATTGAATTAATTATAATTTTTTCCACTCCAACAATTGCATTGTTGTTCCGTCAAAAACACCATAGGTATACAGGCGAATCCAATCCCCTAAATTAATATACCTTGTTTTTTCATTTATTTTAAAATCAATCGCATAATGTCGATGTCCGAAAATAAAATAGTCAACATCGATCTCTTTGGCTTTTTGTTTGGTGTAAATAATTAGCCACTCCTTATCCTCGCCCAAAAACTGCTCATCACTACCACCCGTTTTAGCCCTACTCTTTCCACTAAAATAATTGGCTAATTGAATGCCCAAATCAGGATGCAGCCAACCAAACAACCATTGACAAACCGGATTGGTAAATATTTTTTTTATAAACTTATACCCTTTATCGCCTGGCCCCAAACCATCGCCATGGCCTATAAAAAATTGTTTGCCCGAAAATTCAAATTGCTTAGGTTCAAAATACACATGGGCATTTAGCTCCTCCGTCAAATAATCACGCATCCATAAATCATGATTACCAGTAAAAATATGCAGTGGAATTCCGGCGTCGCTTATTTCCGCTAAGCACCCTAATAACCGAACAAAGCCCTTGGGTACGACTGTTTTGTATTCAAACCAAAAATCAAAAATGTCACCAACAATAAATATGGCAGCAGCATCTGTTTTGGCCTGTTTTAGAAATTGTACCAACTGTTGCTCTCTTTCACGGCTAGCGATAGCATTCGGAGCTCCCAAATGGAAATCAGAAAGGAAATAAATTTTTTTACCGTGTGCTAATTCCATGTAACTGGGCTTTAGAAACCAATTTTATAATACGAATTGCCTAATCCACTAACTTATCAACCAAAAAACAATACACTTCTTTAGGACCATGCACCCCTACGACCAAAGTTTTTTCAATATCTGCAGTACGACTTGGCCCTGTAGCATAACTAATCATACTTGGTATTACATCAGCTTCCTTTTTAAATTGTGCCAAGCTATCTGAAACATCAAATAATAATTGATGCGTGTAAGCGATACAAATATGAATAGGCGCATACACACTTGTGGTACGACCACTTAATTGCTGACTACTTAATACGATAGTGCCAGTTCTTGCAATTAAATGATCACATAAAGTAATCGCCGCATCGCAGCCTGCTAAATCATCTGTATTCACTGGGTCAAAATGGTATTCTTTCATATCATCTAACCAACCTTCTTCAATGGAATAAATTTTTTCCCATTGGTTGGCTTTTATTAATCCACTCAATAGACTGACTAATTCAGCTTCATCAGCACAGTAAACAAACTTACCTAGTAACTCGGTAAATTTTTGCGCAAATTCAATGGTCAATTCCTGATCCGTCGGATAAAATATAGGTGTTTCCGCAACTTGGTCTGGAAAAGGAACAGCTACAGGATCCTTTAGGGCCTGTTTAATTTTCTGTAATATTTTACTTCTTGCGCCTTGTGATTCCATTACTCATTTTTTATACTTAAGCCGCACTTGGTTTTTCAGTGTCATCCGATACAATAGCTTGTTCAGTAGAAGCAACACTAGCCTGCTCTGGAGTAGCAGCAATCAATTGTTCAGTTGATACTACATCAGCCACCGGAGTTTCCTCGGTAGTGATTTTATCCTTGCCTTCTTCTACATCAAAAGTGACCACTTTTTCTTCCTCAAATGGACGATTCCCAATTAACGCTTCCACATCACTTTTATGTAATACCTCTTTGTCTAATAATTCTTTTGCTAATTTTTCTACTTGCTCTTTTTTAGAAGTCAACAATTCTAAAGTTCTTTGATAAGCAGCATCAATCATCTTACGCACTTCCTCATCAATAATTTTTCCTGTTTCTTCGCTAAAAGGTTTTTGGAAAGTATTTTCTTGAGAAGGATCGTAAAAACTCACGTTACCAATTTTATCATTCATACCGTAAGTAGTCACCATCGAATAAGCCATCTTGGTGATTTGTTGTAAGTCATTAGATGCGCCAGTGGATATGCGACCAAAGAAAATTTGTTCTGCAGCACGACCACCTAAAGTCATACACATTTGATCCGTTAATTGCTCAATAGTATATAAGTATTGCTCTTTGGGTGTGTATTGCGCATAACCTAATGCAGCAGTACCACGAGGCACAATCGTCACTTTTAATAAAGGATACGCATGCTCTAAAAACCAACCACAAATTGCATGACCTGCTTCATGATAAGCAATGACTTCTTTTTCTTCCTTAGAAATAATTTTATTCTTTTTCTCTAGTCCGCCGATTACTCTATCAATAGCATCTTGAAAATCTTTCATCTCCACACCTGTCTTTCCTTTTCTTGCTGCAATCAATGCTGCTTCATTACACACATTGGCAATATCAGCACCTGCAAAACCTGGTGTTTGTTCCGCCAATTTATGTACGTCTAAATTTTCAGAAACTTTAATGGGGCCTAAATGCACTTTAAATATTTCCTCACGACCTTTAACATCAGGACGATCAATAGATATTTGACGATCAAAACGACCTGGTCTTAATAAGGCACTATCCAATACATCAGGACGGTTCGTCGCAGCTAAAATAATAATTCCAGTATCTCCACCAAATCCATCCATCTCCACGAGTAATTGGTTCAATGTATTTTCACGTTCATCATTGCTCATCATGGCATTTTTACCGCGGGCACGACCAATCGCATCAATCTCATCAATGAAAATAATACAAGGCGCTTTTTCACGTGCTTGTTTAAATAAATCACGCACACGACTTGCACCCACACCCACAAACATTTCCACAAAATCAGACCCACTTAAACTAAAGAAAGGCACTTGCGCTTCACCAGCCATCGCTTTTGCTAATAAAGTTTTACCTGTACCTGGAGGACCGATTAATAATGCGCCCTTAGGAATTTTACCACCGAGAGCTGTATATTTTTTAGGTTGTTTTAAAAAGTCAACAATCTCCATCACTTCTTCTTTTGCTTCCTCCAAACCTGCAACATCCGCAAAAGTAATATTCACTTTAGTGCCGCCTTTTTCAAATAAGGTAGCTTTTGATTTACCCACATTAAAAATTCCACCTGGGCCACCGCCACTTCCGCCGCCGCCGCCCATCTTGCGCATCAATAAAACCCAAACCACAATAATTAATACAAAAGAAAAGATGGTATTTGCAATTGGGCCAAACCACTCTCCTTCCTTCACTGTATTTTGAGGAATTTCAGTAATTCCTTTTTGCTCATAAAATTTTTGTAAGCGTTCGTTAAAGCTATTCCAATCCGTAACACTAAACTCAAATAAAGGCACCCCCTTTACTTTCGCTTTGTCAATTTTTGTTTTTAACTTTTGTACATAGAAATCCTTACCAATACTATCTGGCTTGATATATACACGAACCAACTCCTTATTTTGGACCAAATCAATACGCTCCACATCGCCATTAGATAGCATGACTTGCTTAAATTCCTGTTCAGTCGTAAGACGAATTTCAGGTGCCATTTGGAAAAAACGCGCAGACAATAAAGAGATCGCGATTAAACCATAAATCCAATATATATTGAACTTAGGCAACTTAGGACCATCACCCAACGGCGAACCTTTCTTTTTTTTATTATCAGGAATCATAATCGATATTTATTTTTTCGAACGCCCCTGATGAAATCAGTTTAATTTCAGCAGGAGCACAATTTTGTTTTTTATAATAACAACGCTTATATTAAAATAGTTTACAAGTCATGCATTTTTGTATCCGCGTCACTCCACATTTCCTCTAACCGATAAAAATTTCTGGACTCAGGATGCATAATATGAACAACGATATTAATGTAATCAATAAGCAACCATTGCGCAGCTGTTTTGCCCTCACTCTTGTATGCCCATTCAGAACAATTTGTTTTCACTTCATATTCCACATTATCAGCGATTGCTTTTAATTGTGTGGTATTATTTGCTTCACAAATGATAAAAAAATCAGTTGTGGATTCATGAATTTTTCTTAAATCCATGCTGATAATATTTTCCCCTTTTTTATCCTGAATTGCTTTAATAATGGTTTTGAATATTTTAGCGTTGCGCGTAATTTGAGGTGTCGACGATTTTGGTCGATTTTTCAATGCAGTAAGATGTTCCAATGATGCTTTTTATTTATTTGTTATTGCTTTATTAGTCTAAAGATTAATAAATTAAATATTATTCTATGCTAACTTTACAAAAATAACAATTCTTTGTCACCTGCCACACCAATTATCACATTAGGGGAGCCGCTTATAGAACTGTCTGAGATTGATAGTACCAATATGTATGCCATGGAGCAGATTCATGCCCAAAAGGCCTTATCTGGCAGTGTGTACCAAACTGATTTTCAGACGAATGGGAAGGGGCAACATGGCCGAATTTGGGAGAGTCATCGGGGCGAAAATCTACTTTGCACCTATGTTTTGGAGTTAAATGCACTAAAACAGGGTAAAAATTGGGTTCCAAGTGAGCAGTTGGGTCTTTCGGCAGCCGTGGCCCTGGGGACGCAGGCATTTTTTATGGAATTTGCTGGGGAGGAGACCAAAATCAAAAAACCCAATGATATCTATTGGCGTGACAGAAAGGCAGGGGGCATATTGATTGAAAACATAGTGCGCGGTACCGATTGGACTTGGACCGTCATTGGTATTGGCCTCAATATCAATCAAACCCAATTTTCAAATGAGGCCGGAAATCCCGTTTCCTTGAAACAAATTACTGGAAAAGACTGGGATATAAAAACAATGCAAAAAAAATTAGCGGAATCATTAAGCGCCTCCTTAAATTTATGGTTAACCGAAGGAGAATTATTGACTTTACAAAAAATGGAATTACAACTAATAAAAATTAAAAGCGAATAAAGAAAAACACAATGGAATATAAATTAACGCAATACTCAAAAGGTGGTGGATGTGGTTGTAAAATTTCACCAGCGATACTTTCTGAAATTTTAGCCGCACATAATGTGGGTGCAAAAAGTAATGTGCCGCAATTATTAGTGGGGAATGACAGTAGAGATGATGCTGCAGTGTATCAAATAGATGAAAAAACTGCAGTGATTAGTACCACCGATTTTTTTATGCCGATTGTAGATGATGCATTTTCATTTGGACAAATTGCAGCAGCCAATGCGATTAGCGATGTATATGCGATGGGCGGAAAACCAATATTTGCTTTGGCAGTATTGGGTTGGCCACTTGCTTCACTTCCTGCAAGTGAAGCAGCAAAGGTAATGGAAGGTGCGCGCAAAACCTGTGCTGATGCAGGTATTGTCATTGCAGGAGGACATAGCATTGATAGTCAAGATCCAATTTTTGGTTTGGTCGTGAATGGAATTATTGACATTGAAAATTTAAAAAGAAACGATACTGCACAACCAGGTGATGTATTAATATTGACCAAGCCATTAGGGGTGGGCATCATGGCAACTGCACAAAAAAGAGGATTACTGTCGGAAGAAGATTTGAATTTTTTAGTTAAACAATTAACCACCATAAATAAAGCAGGAGAAGCATTAGGAAAAATAAAAGAAGTACATGCGATGACCGATGTAACCGGTTTTGGATTATTAGGACATTTAACAGAGATGATGGAAGGAAGTGATTTATCTGCCACCATACATTATAACAAAATTCCCATCATACCAGCAGTCCGAACTTATATCGCACAAAAAACAATTCCTGGCGCTACAGCACGTAATTGGAGTTCATGCAGCGCTGGCGTAGTTTTTGGTGCTGGCATTGACGAGGATGAGGCGACCAAATTATTGCCCGATCCGCAAACCAATGGCGGATTATTAATAGCAGTAGCCCCAGATGCGTTACAGAAAGTACAAGCAATTTTAAAAGAGTTGGGCATTCAATATGCCGAGCCTATTGGAACATGCAGTGCAGGAATGGATAAACGAATTTATATCAATAAGGACTAGCAGCAACGAGGGTTTTTCGGCGTTTGTTTGATTGCTATTATTTATTCAAAAATCAAATGACCTTTGTTTTTGATTTGATCGGGGGTGAGTTCGGCAACCAATTGAACGCCCTTAATGCCGCGTACCGTTTGTAAAATATCATTTACTTTCTCGTCCTCAATCCACTCGCCTCTAATCCACCAAATAAAATCCATGTGTTTCAATTCGGGCAATAAATATTCGCCATCAAATTGATTGTGGTAAACAAAATGTTGAATAGAAGTAGTAGGTTCAGTTCCTTCATACATGGAAAAATAGTAGGTTCTATTTTTTCTTTTTAATGCAATTTCATGATCAGGATTAAACCTGAATTCAAAACCCATGTATTGATTTAATAAAATACAGAATTGATAATTTTTGATCGGCGCAGAAATGCCTAGGATACGAGTTCCCTCGAAATCATTTTCGTTAATTGCATCTTGATCTAAAATTAATTTACTCACTTTATAAATTTATAAAACAAAAGTTTTTTCAAATCAACTATTCATGTTAAAACTCGATATCTAATTTCACCTCATCTGTACCTCTCTTATATACAAGTGTTGTTTTATCACCCTTTTTAAATTTCGAAAGCGCCGTCATATAACTCATCACATCTACCAACTTATAGTCGCCTAATTGTAGTAATATATCGCTCCCTTTTAAACCCAAACGCTCTGCTAATTTTCCTGGCGTTGCACCTTCGATACGAACGCCTGTACCTGTAAATGCATAGTCAGGCATCACCCCTAAACTCACCGTGAATTTATTGCTTTTCCCCATGGAATTTTCACGCGTTTTTAAAAAATCAAGTTTGCCAACAGCATCTGTATTTTTAATAATATTATGTACATATTGAATGATGAATGCTTCTCCTGCATAATTAATTTTATCCCCATCATCGGTGGATTTATGATAATCACTATGGCTTCCGGTAAACATAAATAACACAGGCATATCCTTGCGATAAAAACTCGCATGATCGCTAGGACCCGCGCCAGCACTATCATAATGCGTTAATAAACTAGTTGGTGTTTTGGCCAATACCTCAGCCCATTTTGTTGAAGTACCATACCCACCCACTGTTAATTTACGTGCGGTATCATATCTGCCCACCATATCCAAATTAATCATGTAATTTAAATTGCCTTTATAAGTGGGATGTTCTAACCAATACTTACTTCCAAATAATCCTAGTTCTTCGCCCGAAAAATGTAGGATTAAATAGTTATTATTTTTAGGTGATTTTTTCTTTAATAATTTAGCCAATTCAATAATCGCACTAGTACCACTTGCATTATCATCTGCGCCATTACGAATTGCATTATTAATATCTAATGCATTGCGATCTTCATTATAACCTAAGTGATCCAAATGTGCGCCAATAACAACCGTATTTGCTGCTTGGTTATCAATAAAAGCAGCCACATTATGTGCAGTTCGAGTTACATGTTCAAATTCAATATTCGCATTAATTTTATAAGTATCAATGTCATCATTGAAATGTTTCAACCAACCATTCCTTGTAAAATATACTACTGGCATAGACAAAGAAGCAGCAGTATCAAATTTGTTAAATTGAATATTGTCAACGAAAGTTCCTTTATTATATAAAAATAAAGCGCTAGCCCCTTTTGCTTTTACTTCCTTTGTAAAATCAATGATCCATTGATTCAAATCAAAATGCGGATTGGTCACTGCAGCATCTAACACTTCATTTAAATCCTTAAACCAAACTTGTTTAGATTCATTTAAAGTAATCGCAGCATTCGAACTAAACTTTCCTGACCCACTATTGGACAATGGAATAAATTCTTTGTCATACACAAGTGCTTCCCCATTGATATTCAAAAATGAACCCGCTGTTAAACGCTTGCCTTCATCAATTGGGAATGGTTGGATATAACCATCCACACCCATGGGTTGTATACCCAAGGCTTGATATTGTGCAACGATGTAGTTCACCGCTTTTTGCTCACCTACCGAACCTGCACGACGGCCTTCAAGTTCATCACTCGCTAAATACTTGATATGATTTTGTACATTTTGAATAAGCAGTTTATCAGTTTTTGTTAATTTTTGGGCTATTCCAATGAAAGGCAACAAAATCAAAACCAACCCGAGTATTTTACGCATAATATCTGTTTGTGAAACAAAAATAAGCAAAGCAGCTAAGAAATAGTAGGTATTTATCAAATACCTACTAAGAAAAGTAAGGGATGATGTAAGCAGGTAAGTTATACACCAATTGCAGTAAAGCCAAGGTTCAAACCTATGATATTAATCATTTTTAGGGCAGTTCTCAATTTCCTATTTCGTAAGCTATACCCAATGTTAAAAGTTAGCTTTGCCACCTTATGAAAGCCAGTTTACATATCGCACTTGTAGGGAACCCCAATTCGGGGAAAAGCTCCTTATTTAATGCCCTTACTGGCCTACACCAAAAAGTGGGTAATTTCCCCGGTGTCACCGTAGATAAAAAAACCGGGCATTTGGTTATTGGCAATCAGCCTACCACATTAATTGATTTACCAGGCACTTATAGTTTTTACCCTAAACGAGAAGATGAATGGGTGGCTTATAAAGTATTGATGGGTGTTGACCAAGAGGTGAAAACGGATGTTATACTATTAATTGCAGATGCGAGTAATTTAAAAAGAAACCTACTTTTTTGTAGCCAAATCATTGATTTAAAAATTCCAGTGGTATTGGCACTTACCATGAATGACCTTGCTGCAAAAAAAGGAACCAAAATAGATATTGCAGGATTGCAAGAAGATTTAGGCATTCCAGTAGTTGCAGTAGATGCAAGAAAAAATAAAGGTTTACATGAATTAAAGGCCGCATTAAATACCATCATTCAAACGCCGCGTGCTAAAAATGTCGAAAGTTTTATTGACAATAAAGCATTAGCGCCATACGCAATTCTTGATTTTAAAAAATTATATCCTACACATAGTGACTATGCTGCACTACATTATTTGATGCACCATGAAGCATTTCCATTAGAGGAGGAAATGCAACAAACCATTGAGCAAATTGAAATTGATCACAATTTTAATCATACAAAAACGCAGGCACAGGAAATTTTACAACGCTATAGTCATATTCAAGAGATTATGAAAAATCGCGTAGTGGAACCTGACCCGACTGCGAAAAAGAAGAGATCAGAAAAATTAGATAATATATTTCTACACCGCGTGGGTGGCTATGCCATTTTATTTTCTGTTTTATTTATTTTGTTTCAATCCGTTTTTTGGATGGCTAAATTTCCAATGGATGGGATTGAGTGGATATTCACCAATGTTACCGCCTATTTAAACGCAGTACTACCGAAGGTTTGGTGGGAAGATTTACTCGTGAATGGTTTAGTTGCTGGCATTGGCGGCATTGTGATATTTGTACCACAAATCATGATCTTATTTGGTTTGATTACTTTGTTAGAAGATACCGGCTATATGGCGCGTATTAGTTTTTTAAGTGACAAGCTCATGCGCAAAGTTGGACTCAATGGAAAAAGTGTAATGCCCATGATCAGTGGATTTGCCTGTGCGGTACCTGCCATAATGAGTGCGCGCAATATTGAAAATAAAAAGGAAAGATTACTGACCATCATGGTCACGCCTTTTATGAGTTGCAGTGCAAGGTTACCGGTGTACACTATTTTAATATCATTGGTGATTGACGATAAAATATATTTTGGATTTTTAAGTTTGCAAGGTTTAGTGATGATGGGATTATATGTCATGGGCATCGTAATGGCATTACTTGCTAGTATGGTCTTAAAGTGGTTTATTAAAATTAAAGAGAAGAGTTATTTCATATTAGAACTACCTGTTTACCGCGCGCCACGTTGGAAAAATGTAGGCACTACCATGATCCAAAAAGCAACCATCTTCGTGCGAGATGCGGGTAAGGTAATTATCATTATTAGTTTGTTGTTGTGGTTTTTAAGTAGTTACGGCCCTACTGAAAAAATGAAATTGGTCACTGAAAAATATGAACAACAAATATTGAGCAACAATGGTGCTTCAAAAATGAATGAAGTACAACAAAAGCAAATGGATCGTGAGTACAATACTGAAAAATTAGAAAATTCCTACGCAGGCATAATGGGTAAAAAAATTGAACCCCTCATTGCCCCATTGGGATTTGATTGGAAAATAGGCATCGCGCTGATCACTTCCTTTGCGGCGCGTGAAGTATTTGTAGGCACTATGGCTACTTTATATAGTGTGGAAGAATCGGACAATAGTTCCTTACGTGATAAACTAAAAGCAGCAGTGCGACCTGATGGCACCAAGGTATATAGCTTTGCAGCTGCTTTATCTCTTATGATATTTTATGTATTGGCCATGCAATGTATGAGTACACTTGCTGTGGTAAAGCGGGAGACACAATCCTGGAAATGGCCCACCATCCAATTTTTTATGATGACTGGCCTCGCCTATTTCATGAGCTGGGCGGTGTATGTGCTAGCGAAATAGGTACAAATTACCCCAGTTTATTAAGTATTATTACTTCTTTTCAAATATAATGTGTAATATTACACATGACGGTGTAACATTACTAAATGATTACATCAATAACACATAAAGGTTTAAGAAAATTTTATGAGGAAGGCGATGCAGCGCTATTAGATAGAAGATATTTAATTAAGATAGAAATGATTATGACAGCTTTAGATGCTATCACTGAAGACAAAGATATCATAGCGCTAGGAAAAAATATTCATAAACTTAAAGGAGATTATGAAGCCTACTGGTCATTAAATATTACAGGGAACTTAAGAATGATTTTTAAATTTGAAAGACCTAATATTGTGAATTTAAACCTTGTTGATTATCATTAATGAATTTAAAATAATGCAAATGAGCACAAAAATAAGAAAATTAGCACCCGCTCACCCAGGCGCAATATTAAGAGAACTTTTTATAAAGGAATATGCATTAACCATAACCGAGGTAGCCGATGGAATTGGTATTGCAAGAGTTAATTTGTCTGCA
>JBIIRW010000045.1:0-15022 GCA_044341385.1 Sediminibacterium sp.
GTATCAGGTGTTTTTATTCAGAAAACAAACCATGGCGGGGGCTCCGCTTTTATAAGAGGCCTTACAGGGAATCAAACACTTATTGTATTAGATGGAATAAGACTGAATAACGCAATTTATAGATATGGGCCCAACCAATACCTGAATACTATCGATATGTTTACCATTGATAAAATTGATGTACTAAAAGGTTTCGGTGCGGTAGAATATGGATCTGACGCAATGGGTGGTGTAATACATGTAAAAACCAAAGAAAATGCTTCGAAAGAATTGAATAAAATAAGCTTAAATAATACGAGCAAATTTATTTCAAGTGATATGGAAAAAACAAATAGAACAGCTATTCAATATGCTACAAATAAATGGGATTTTATAGGTGGGATTTCTTTAAAGAAATATGGGGATTTAGTAGGTGGTGGAAACATAGGCAAACAAAATCCTACTGGATATGATGAAATAAATTATGATTTGAAAACAAAAATAAAAATAAATAACCAAAGTGAACTTATTTATTCAAGTCAAAACACCATTCAAAAAAATATTCCTATTTATCATAAAATAGCTTTAGAAAACTATAAAACAAACCATATAGATTATCAAGTTCACTATTTAAACTATTTAAAATACAAGTATATTAGTCATAAGAAATGGGCCTCCGAAATAATTATAAATGCTTCTACACAAAGATCAATTGAACAGCGATCTATTCAAAAAAACAACTCTAGTATATTTAGGAATGAAGCCGACACTGTCAAAAATATTGGCTTAACAGCAGAAATAGTATCAAAGCCAAATAAAAACTGGACCATGAATAGTGGTTTTGATTATTATAAAGATCAAATTTTTAGCGAAGCCATTGAAACAAGTAATGAATTAAATACCCAAGTATTTAAAAGAGGATTGTATCCCAATGGATCGATATATAAAAACAGCTCCCTATTTAATATACATAATTTAAATTTTATTAAATTGAATTTAGTTGCAGGGCTACGTTATAATTTTTTACATATTCAAATGAATGAACTTACGTTAGGCGAAATAGCAATAAAACCCTCTGCCTTAGTATCCAATTTCGGCATTAATTACCAGCTTAACCAACACGGTTTTTTGTTTGGTTCCATTACAACTGGATATAGAGCGCCCAATATTGATGACCTAGGTAGTTTGGGTATTGTTGATTTTAGGTATGAAATTCCAAGTTATGATTTGAAACCAGAAAAGTCATTAAATACAGAAATAGGTTATAAATACCGCTCAAATAAAATTGATTTTTCAATTGCAGCTTTTAAACTGAAGTTAAAGGATATTATTGCAAGGGTTCTGGTGGATGGAAAAGTGATAAATAGTTATAATGTTTATAATAAAAAAAATATAGAATCTTCTTATATCAATGGTGCAGAAGTCAATTACACCTATTTATTAAGTAAATTTTTAACTTGGTATACCAATGCAACTTATACCTACGGACAAAATGTAA
Source organism: Sediminibacterium sp. (assembly GCA_044341385.1). Taxonomy (GTDB): domain Bacteria; phylum Bacteroidota; class Bacteroidia; order Chitinophagales; family Chitinophagaceae; genus Sediminibacterium. The sequence goes on from JBIIRW010000045.1 coordinate 1,478, forward strand.
CCAAAAATGAACCGATGAGGAGAATACCTCCCCTTTTCGGTCAAAATAAAATATCCTTCGTTAAAAAAAATAAATCATTGGCTATTACGCATCAATTTGCGGGAAAACAAGATAGGCTAGCCCAAGGAGATAAGGACGATAATAGAATAGGTAAACTAGGAACTCCGGGATGGAATATATTTAATATTGATGCAGGATGGCAAGTAAAAAACATAAGTTTAAATACAAGTTTAATAAACATTTCCAATATACAATACAAAACGCATGGATCTGGTGTTTATGGAATGGGTAGAGCGGTTAATTTTTCTTTCAAAATAGAATTCTAAAATTGCGTTGACACCCATAGTCAATATCTATAAATTAGTTTTAAATTGTATTAAAAAAGCAAATTAAACAAAAATGGGCCATCAAGAATGATGGCCCGTGGTGCATTTAAAATGCATTAAACTAAATCAACCTTTACTCAAAAAATTTCACTTCGCCTGTGGTGATATCATGAATACCTCCAACAATTCCAATGTCACCGTTTTTCACCATGTCGGCGATGATTGGACTTTTTAACAAAATATTTTTTACAGATAAACTAACATTTAATTCTGCTACATTTTCAACAAAAACACCATTACTAGAATTTCTATTTTCAGCAGTAACTGATTCTTGCTCCACTGCTGGTTTAATCTTAGCAATCAATCCGGATAAATTACCCAATGTAACATTATCACATGCTCCTTTAACGGCGCCACATTTGGTATGACCTAGTACTACAATAATTTTAGCGCCAGCCACTTTACAGCCAAACTCCATACTTCCTAAAATATCCTCATTGACAATATTACCTGCTATCCTTACGCTGAATACATCCCCTAAACCCTGATCAAAAATTAATTCAGCCGATGTTCTACTATCGATACAGCTTAGGATTACAGCAAATGGATGCTGCCCATCAGAAGTCTCATTCGCTTGTTGTAAAAGGTTTCTGTTTATTTTAAGATTACTTACAAATCTTTTATTTCCGTCTTTTAATATTTCTAATGCAACCGAAGGCGTTATCGCCGATTGCATTTCTTTGGTTAATGTTTTCATGTTAATTATTTTTTATTGGTTTATCAATTTCTTTTATTGTTAATGCCCTATTTTTTAAAAGGCAAATTGTTGACGATTATTAATTGCAGCTGACCCCTGGTAATGTTTTTTTGTGCCTGAATCATATACCCAGTCTCTATTCTTAAGGATTCTGTTATACCATATCCGAGACCTCCATACAAACGGTTTCGATCAAATTTTGGATCATTTATGTCGACAAATAATTCATTATATGCAGAAAGGTATGTATTGCCTTTAGCGATAGTCTTACTTCCCAAAGGCTTTTGTAATGAAATAAAATACCTTGCTCTTAAACCAAATTCATTAGGAAAAAACCGTTCCTCCAAACGGAATCGATGGGTTAAAGAATTTGCACCTATCTTATTTTTATACAAATACTGCTGATAAATTCTATGTTCAATTTTTGTACTTGTATTATTATCAAATTCATCATATGCATCAGTGGCAATATAGGCATAGCCTAAAAGCAAATTATGATTTTGCGGTTTTAAATTATAACCCAACCCCGCCCTAGCCAGAAATTGGTTTCTTTGACCTAAAAATCGATAATCACGATACTGGAAATCAGATTGTATATTCCACTTGTCATTTATTTTTTGATTGCCAAAATAAACAAACCAAGTACCTACATTATTTGATTGACCAATGACAGAATTATTGATCACGCCAATAAACCCAAGCAGTAAAATAGTCCGCTTTAACAGTATCATACTATGGCTTAAAATTTATTTTTTCTACTTCTATTGATTTTGTTTTTGCATTGTATTCAAAATCTTTAATAATCTCAATCACATCATAGGCAATTGATTTAGAATTCGTACAATCAATAATTACCTTACTATTATTAGGAATGGATTCAAAAGTATTTAATAAACTTGCCTTGTTAAAAAAGGATACCTCTTCTGCAAGTACCATATGATGCACTGTTTTCCCATTTTGATCACTTACATTATCCTTAACATAGTGCGAGTTACGGTAACTATGTCTTAGGGTATAAAAAATTCCAAATAGGATACCTACAGTTATTCCTTTTAACAAGTCAGTGGCAATAATCGCAACAACAGTTGCTGTAAATGGAATAAATTGCTCCCAACCCAGCTTATACATTTGTTGAAATAAACTTGGCTTCGCTAATTTATAACCTACCATTAATAAAATAGCAGCTAAGGAAGCCAAAGGAATTAAATTTAATAAGCTCGCTATAAATATGGCACTGATTAATAAAAATACACCGTGTAATATGGTAGACAATTTAGTTTTACCACCAAAATTTATATTTGCTGAACTTCTTACAATCACCTGAGTCACTGGCAATCCTCCAATTAATCCTGATACAATATTCCCCAAGCCTTGCGCTTTTAATTCTCTATTGGTAGGGGTCACTCTTTTATCTGGATCCAACTTATCTGTTGCCTCCACACTTAATAATGTCTCCAAACTAGCTACAATTGCTAATACAATCGCAATTTTCCAAACCTCAAAATTGGTTATTGCAGAAAAATCCGGAAATGTAAACTGACCAATAAAATCAGCCATTGAATTTGGCACAGGAACAGATACAATTTGTTGCGCATTCAAACTAAAAGGTAAAATTCCATTCGTATAAGCAAGGTTAAAAAATATACCTAATACCACTACGACAATTGGTCCTTGAAGGAGTTGAAATATTTTATGTTTTTTGGTAAGTACCGTATCCCATAAAATTAGTATTGCAAGTGATACACCAGCGATTAATAACGCCCCCGGTGTGATAAATTCAAATGCTCTAGCTATTTCAGAAAACGTATTTTGACCATCTGCTTGTAAAAAAGCATCATCTCCTTCAACGTCCTTATCCCAACCCAATGCATGAGGTATTTGTTTCAATATAATTAATAAACCGATACCCGTTAACATGCCCTTGATCACCGAACTTGGAAAAAAGTAGGCGATAAACCCTGCCTTCGCATATCCCAATGCTAATTGTATCAATCCTGCAATAACCACTGCGGTTAAAAATGCCTGGTAAGACCCTCCCAAAGTAGCAATAGAGGTTAATACAATAACCGCCAAGCCAGCTGCGGGGCCACTAACCCCTAAAGAAGAACCACTAGCAATACCGCAAACTATACCCCCAACTATACCGGCTATGATACCTGCAAATAAAGGAGCGCCAGAAGCAAGTGCAATCCCTAAACATAAGGGAACAGCGACAAAAAATACCACAATACTTGCTGGTAAATCGTTTTTAATGTGTTTAAATAGACTCATTTTGGATGAATTTTAAGTTTATAAGTCAAAAATAGTAATAATATTTTAAATAATAGTATTACTATCATAAATAATTGTAAAATTTTTTTTACTACTTTTGTAAAAAATGGGGAATACCCTACCTTATGAAACTAGAAGTGCAGATTAAAATGAACGCGTCTCTATATTTAAGAGACCCTGAACAGTCCGAATTAGGGAAAAATATTATCAAATTTAGTATTGAACTCATTCATAAGCATGGGTTTGAGGCCTTTACCTTCAAAAAATTAGCAGAGGCCATTGGAACTACCGAAGCGGGGGTATATAGATACTTTGAAAACAAGCATAAGTTATTGGTTTACATTATTTCCTGGTATTGGGGATGGCTAGAATTTCAAATTGGATACCAAACCAAAAATGTAACGAACCCGGTGTCCAAACTAAAAAAAGTAATTACCATATTAGCAACTACGGTGGAAGATGATATAATGACCGGACATGTGGACGAATCCATTTTACACCAAATTTTAATATCAGAAGGTTCAAAAGCCTTCTTAACCAAACAAGTGAGTCAAGACAATAAGCAGGAATACTTTAAGCCTTATAAGGAATTGTGTAATTCGGTTGGAGAAATCATTCTAGAATGTAATTCAAAATACAAATACCCACACTCACTCGCATCGACAATTATTGAAGTAGCGCATTTGCAGAACTTTTTTATGAACAATCTTCCTTCCTTAACTGATTTTAGTAAATCAAAAAATGAAGATCAGATTATTACTTTTTTAAATGACTTAGTTTTTTCGAGTATTGAAAAATAACTATTACGATTTGTTTTCATTAATAGCATCCCATAACAAGGATCTCATTTCCAAAGCTTTCAAGGATGCGCTGGTTGCCTGTTCCCATTTTGTTGCATCATTGCCACACAGTTCAGCAACCATTTCCAATGCTAATTGGCTATGATGACCGCCATCCACTTCAATATGCCTTTCAATATAATATTTGAAAGTTGCTACTTGATCAGGATGATCCTTATAAATTTTATTTAAAATTGCTGTAAACATATCTGGAATTAAATCCTCCCTACCAAATGTAAATACCGCCGCTTTAACATACAATGGCGCATTTTGGGCTATTTCAAAAGTATACAATAAAAACATTTTTACTTTGTTAGGTAGTGGTGCAAGCTGAATGGCCTGTTCAATGGAATGTCCATTATTAATTTCATTGATTAAAGCGTCAATTAAATTTGTTGGCGCTCCCATTTGACGCATTGCCTTTAAATACAATTCAAAATGGCTAATTCTATGGTCATGTTCATCCACGTCTGATTCCTCCCCTAACACAATTTCATTGATTAAATACCTTGTATTGGCGGAACCCACCGGAACCCAAGGCAGCGTAACACATGTTAACCCAATTTGAAGCGACTTTAATAAACTCATAAAGTCCCAAACAGCAAATACATGAAATTGAGTGAAATTTTTTAGCCCGTCTAAATTATTGATCTGAGCATACACCGGATGTAATAGTAACTGAGCCCTTGCATCATTTATTTTTTCTTTTAAATTTTCAACTTCCAATTGCATAAATTCTTCGTTTACATGTTTAACAAATGAGCGGTATAATTATTTGAAATTTACCTAAAATGATACCCAATATTGAATTGTTAAAATTAAGGGAAAATTAAAGCTATTCTGTCCATTCTATTGGAATGATTACCTCGTTGGTCCTACCCATAAATTGATAGGGTGCATTATATCCTAAAAGCTTGTATCCACCTTTAGTAATAATTTTTTTCTCGGATAAAATTTTAACTAGGTTTTGATAAGCAACGGCAATTTTTTCATCTGTCGCATATCCTCCAAAACTAATAACGGCAACATATTCTGGGAGCGATTTTTTTATTTCAATGTTTGGATCATTAGGCGTGGGCAAAGATTGATTATTATATTTTTGGGGCATAACGAAACTCATACTTGATCCATTTTCTGTGATACTCATTCTCACTGGAGCAGTCATGGAAATACTTTCCTTTTGTTGATTCCCGCCAAATATATATTTAGCTAATTTATTAAAGCCCGAACTAGAGACTGATTTATAATTGGTCCCTTTTGAATAAACGGTTGCCATTAAAGCTTCGGGGTAATACCTGATTTCAAAATCAGCCTCTTTTTTGACAACCCGATATACCTGCTTTTCAGTATCAAACACATATTTAGACATAAATGATTGAAATACAAAGTAGATAGCAGCAAGAAGTAATATTATAGATAGTGATTTCATGGTTTTCTTTATTTGTATAACATATGCAATTTATCTTTAGTTCACTAGAATCCGAACAATTTTATTGTTATTTTTACCCCATGTGTTACGTCATTGGCATTAAAATTCCTAAAAAGCAAACTATAAAAATAGGCAACAAAGTATTGGACTTGGATGACCTAGATATTCCAGTTCAATCTGGATTTGCTTATGACCAATGGCCAGTTATATTCAATGAAGCAAGCGGTAATGTATACCAGCCAATTTTAAGACCCGGCTTAATGCATTGGGAACTACTCCCTAATTGGGCGCGTAATGAAAAGGAATTAATAGAATCAAGGAAAAAATACACCACACTTAATATCAAGGCCGAAACACTGCTTACCAATAAAGTTGCAGCAGCAACCATTCATACAAATAGATGCCTGGTACTAGCCTCCCACTTTTTTGAATGGCAGGAACTCAATAAAGAAAAATACCCGCATTGCGTTTCAGTTAAGGATGCACCCATTTTTTATATGGCAGGGGTTTGGAATACTTGGACCAACCATCAAACTGGTGAAATAAAAAACAGCTTTGGAATAATAACTACCGAGGCCAATGAATTGATGCGCAAAATCCACAATGTAAAAAATCGAATGCCCACAATTTTAAATGATGATTTGGCAAATAGTTGGGTAAATGAAAATTTGAACATAAAACAAATTACCGAAATTGCTATTACCCAATTTGATTCAAATAAAATGAGCGCCCATACGGTTGCAAAAAGTTTTCAGCAAAGCAATAATCCTTGCGAAAAATTCGAATACAAAATATTCACACCGCAAAGTTTGTTTTAACTATTTCAACTCAAATGATTCATGCATTTCAGGAGCATGCACTTCCTTGAATCCTTTTTTACGTAATCTTTCTGCAAAATGATCCTGTACTTCAGCCTCCCCATGTACCACAAAAACTTGTTTCACTAAATCAGGCGTTTGACATGCTAAAAATTGCATTAAGTCCTCATAATCACCATGCGCACTCATACTTCGAATGGAACCTACTTTTGCAACCACCTCATATTGCTCACTATAAATTTTTACTTCCTTGGCACCATTCATTAATCGCCCACCCAATGAATGTGGCTCACAATAGCCCACTAACAGAATAGTGTTTTTTGCATTGCTGATATTATTTTTAATGTGGTGCTTTACCCTGCCTGCATCTGCCATACCTGATGCTGATATAATTACCTTGGGATGTAAATCCTCATTCAAGGCTTTACTTTCCTCCACTGATTTTATATAGCGCAATCCTTCAAAATCAAATGGATCATCATCTACTTCCAATATCTTTTGAATTTTTTTATTAAAATATTTAGGAAACTTTTTTAAAACCTCAGTCGCCTCCATACTTAAAGGGCTGTCCACATATATTGGGATATGAGGTAATCTTTTTTCTAGTGACAATTGATTTAATTCAAACAAAATCTCCTGTGTACGTCCCACACTAAATGCCGGAATAATCAAATTTCCTTTATGCTCGACACAAGTAGATTCAATCCACTTCAATAAATCATCTGGCGTAGTATGTATTAAATCATGCAGCTTGTCCCCGTATGTACTTTCAATGATGATATAATCCGCATGCGGGAATTCAGAAGGTGAACGAAGAATCATGTCACGATACCTTCCAATGTCACCGCTAAAAGTGAGCGACTCCATAGTTTCCCCATTCTTGATTTTTAAACTTACTGCAGCGCTACCAATAATATGCCCTGCATCAGTAAATAATACTTCTACCGAATCAGAAATTTTTGTTGGGGTATTATACTCAACCGCTTTAAATAAAGGTATCGTTAGGTTCACATCATCAATATCATATAAAGGTTCAATAGGTGGCAAACCTTGTTTAGCGCGACGCTTATTACCATATTTAGCATCATCACGTTGAATCATTGCAGAATCTTCTAATAAAATTTCAGCAAGCGCTTTGGTACCAGGCGTACAATAAATCGTACCCGTAAACCCTTCCTTTACTAATTTTGGAAGTAACCCACTATGATCTATATGCGCATGAGATAAAATAACATAATCAACCTTGGCTGCATCAAATCCAAATTTTGCATTTAAGGAATCCGTATCCCTACCCATTCCTTGGAATAAACCACAATCCAACAAAAAAGTTTCGGTGTTATCTAACTGTACTAAATGCTTTGATCCTGTTACTGTGCGCGCTGCGCCATGAAAGCTTATTTTCATTGCAATAATTTATACTACTAAGTTAAACTATAAAGCAATGGCTGCCACTATATAATCTGCAATTAAAATTAAAATGCAACTTACCACCACCGACTGGGTTCCTGCTTTACCAATTTCAAGTGCCCCGCCTTTTACATTATATCCAAAATAACATGGCACTGTACTCACTATAAATGAGAAAATAAACGATTTGTAAAATGCAATTGCAATGTAACGCATAACTACCCCTTTTCTAATTCCCGTTAAAAAGACCTCTGCAGGAACCGAGCCTGTCCAATTTCCTACCAAATAACCACCCCAAATGCCAATCACTGCTGATATACCTACTAACAAAGGAACCATGGTAAAAGCACCTAAAATTTTTGGTAAGATTAAATAATTTTTTGTGTTTATTCCCATAATCTCCAATGCGTCTATTTGCTCTGAAATACGCATATTTCCTAACTCACTTGCAATCTTACTCCCAACTACGCCTGCTAAAACAATACATAAAAAAGTAGGTGCAAATTCCAATAGCATACCATCACGCACAATAATACCAATGGTACTTAATGGGACTAAAGGGCTTACCAACTGTGCTGCAGTTTGCACAGTCATAACCGCACCTAAAAAAAAGGAAATAATCACCACAATAGGTAATGACCCTATTCCAATGTCTACACATTGCTTGATGTACTCCCGCCAAAACATCATTTTATTTTCGGTGGCAGTAAACATCCCCTTTAACATCAAAAGGTATTTACCAAAATGGGTGAAATAGTTCATTTTATTTTTTTCTTTTCTTTAAGCGCTTCCACCAACTTGATCTTTGTACTTCTGTATTTGTATCGACACGTGATTTTAATTGTGCATCCACCACGGCAACCGTTGCCATATTAATTATATTACGAACACCTGAACCTAATTGCAAAACATTCACTGGCTTTTTCAATCCCAACAAAATGGGACCAATAATATCCACGCCACCAATTTCTTTTAATAAATGATACGCTACATTTCCAGCAGTTAAATTAGGGAAGATTAACACATTGACATCCACATCTACCAAATCACTGAATGGATAATTTTCCTTTAAAATATCTTTATTAAATGCCAACATTCCTTGCATTTCACCATCCACAATTAAGGATGGATTGCGTTGCTTCACAATTTTTGTTGCTTCCGCCATCATTTTCGCTTCCTCGGTATCACTACTACCAAAATTAGAATAGCTTAACATGGCAATGCGTGGCTCAATATTAAAATTACGCACTTCCTTTGCGACCATTAAAGTAATATCTGCAATTTCCTCTGCTGTTGGCTTAATATTTACAGTTGTATCTGCTAAAAACAATGGTCCTTTTTTAGTTAACAACAAATACATCCCTGCAATTTTTTTAACCCCTTCCTCAGTTCCTATAATTTGTACCGCAGGTCGTATTCCTTCTGCATAATTTCGAGTTAATCCTGAAAGCATAGCATCGGCTTCGCCAGTTTCCACCATCATGGCACCAAAATAATTTTGTGTGCGCATTAATTTTAAACTCTCATACTTATTGATGCCCTTTCTTTGTCTTTTTTGAAATAAGATAGATCCAAAGAACTCTCTCTTAGCTTCCATTTCATCACTGCGAATATCAATGATGGGTAAATCAGTAATATCAATATTATTTTCAGCTGCAATATTTTTTATGCGGGTTTCATTTCCTAATAAAATTGGATAAGCAATGCCATCATCATATATAATACTTGCCGCTTTTAATATTTTAATATTTTCTGCATCTGAAAACACCAATCGTTTTGGATCGCGGCGTGCCTTGTTACTAATAATACGCATTAACTGGTTATCTAAACCAAGTCGCTTATTTAATTGTAATTCATATTCCTCCCAATTGGTAATGATTTGTTGTGCAACACCCGATGCCACTGCCGCTTTCGCTACTGCAGGTGCTAAGGTGCTTAACAACCTTGGATCTAATGGCTTTGGAATAATATATTCTGATCCAAAACTTAAACTTTGTTGGTTATACGCCATGTTCACTAAATCCGGCACTGCTGATTTAGTTAGTTCCGCTAGCGCTTTAACAGCTGCTAACTTCATCGCTTCATTAATTGATTTTGCACGCACATCCAATGCGCCACGGAATATATAAGGGAACCCTAATACATTGTTTACTTGATTAGGAAAATCAGATCGGCCGGTAGCCATAATAATATCCTTACGCACTGCGGTTGCAGATTCATAATCAATTTCTGGATCAGGATTCGCTAATGCAAATACGATTGGATTTTTTGGCATGGATAAAACCATCTCAGGGGTAACCACATTACCCACACTTAAACCTAAAAACACATCTGCGGTTTTCATGGCTTGTGCTAAAGTAATATTGTCCGATTTTATTGCAAATGGTTTTCGATCAACACCTAAATCAGTGCGACCTTGATGTAGTACACCATCCTTATCAAACAAAATAAAATTTTCATACGCAGCTCCGAGTGCAACATATAATTTAATACAAGCCATTGCAGCAGCACCAGCACCATTCACCACAAATTTTGCTTTATCAATTCTCTTTTTTTGCAACTCTAATGCATTTAACAAAGCTGCGCTACTAATAATGGCAGTACCATGTTGATCATCATGCATTACAGGGATATTCATTTTTTCCCTCAGCTGTTGTTCAATATAAAAACATTCAGGCGCTTTAATATCCTCTAAATTAATGCCTCCAAATGTGGGCTCTAACGCTTTTACAATTTCAATAAATTTATCAGGATCTGTTTCATTGATTTCTATATCAAATACATCAATGTCTGCAAAAATTTTAAACAATACCGCCTTTCCTTCCATCACTGGCTTACTCGCCAATGGTCCTATATTTCCCAAACCCAATACCGCAGTTCCATTCGTAATAACCCCCACTAAATTTCCTTTTGCAGTATACTTATAAACATCGCTAGGATTGTTTTTAATTTCGGTACAAGGTATTGCCACTCCAGGGCTATAGGCCAAGGATAAGTCCTTTTGGGTTTTTGCCTCCTTGGTGGGAACCACTTCAATTTTACCTGGTCGTCCCGAAGCGTGATATTCTAATGCCTGTTCCCTTCTTAAATTATCTTTTTTTGACATGAAATAGGTTTATAACGAATGTTAGTTTTGAAGACCAAAGTTAGTGAATTAATTTAAAACGGGTTTTTGCCTAGCTAGGCGTATAAATTAACCCCCAAATAGCACATCATGCCTACTCCATGTTCAATGGCCGACTCGTCTATATTAAAATGAGGGGTATGTACATTATGTATGATCCCTTTGGCCTCATTTCTGACACCTAACCTGAAAAAGCAACCTGGTATTATTTGAGAATAGTAACCGAAATCCTCGGCACCCATTCTTTTTTCGGTTTCTTCCACATTTTCAGCACCCATATATTGATCGGCTAATTTCCAAGCCGCTTCGGTAATCATCGGTTCATTATCCACGGTTGGATATCCGACGTCCACCCTGAAATCAATTTCAGCACCCGTTGCTATTGCCAAACCTTTGGCTTGTTGCAACATTAATGCGTGTGCCTCAAATCGCCATTTTTCGTCCATTGCTCTAAAAGTACCCATCAGTTTTACTTCACTCGGTATTACATTGGTGGTGTTACCACCATGAATAGAACAAATAGATAATACAGAAGGATTTTGCGGATTTCGATTGCGAGATATAATGGTTTGCAAGCTGGTAATTAATTGTGATGCAACTAAAATAGTATCCACTGTTTGGTGGGGCGTTGCTGCATGTCCGCCTGGACCTTTAATGGAAATATATAATTCATCCGCACTTGCCATGACGCGTCCTTTTCTAAAACTTAACTTTCCTAAATTCAAACCTGGATGTACATGCAACGCTACAATCCCTTGTGGTATTGGGTTTTGTAATGCCCCGTCACGAATCATATAACTTGCGCCGCCTGGATTTTTTTCCTCACCTGGTTGAAATAATAATTTGATGGTGCCTTCAAACTCGTCACGCAAACTCCATAAAATTTTTGCAGCACCTAATAATATAGTGGTATGCACATCATGTCCGCATGCATGCATCACGCCTTCCTTGGTTGAAATATAATCCACTTTGTTTTCTTCAATAATTGGAAGCGCATCCATATCCCCCCTTAAAGCAACTACTCGTTTTGTTGGATTTTTACCTTCAATAATGCCCAAAACACCTGTGGTTGCAATCACTGTAAATGGAATCCCAATTTTTGTTAACTCCGCTTGAATAAATTTACTTGTTTCAAATTCCTGATAACTTAATTCAGGATGCGCATGCAAATACCTTCGCGTAGCGACATTGTCCGCTTGATTTTGCTTTGCTAAATTTTTTATTTTTTCAAGTAAGCTCATGCTGAAAATATTTAAGGTCGATGATGTTTTTGTTTTGCTAATTAAAGTTAGCAATTAATAGTTACTTTTCACCTGATCTGTTGTTGCACCCGACACAATGGCTACACCAGCACTACAACCGATGCGCGTAGCCCCTGCTTCAATCATTTGTTTCGCTGTTTCATAATCACGAATTCCACCCGAAGCTTTGATATGCACTGACTCGGGTAAATGTTTTCTGAATAATTGAACTGCTTCCACACTTGCTCCTTTTTCAGCATACCCCGTGGATGTTTTTAAATAATCAATGCCCGTTGCACCATAAATATCACAACACGCGATAATTTCTTCGTTGGTTAATACCCCCGATTCAATAATTATTTTGATCACCTTACCTTTAGATCGAATGATAGGTAGGATATGATTTATTTCATCTGCAATAGCAGTCCAATCTCTATTTTTTATGGCAGATATATTTGCCACTACATCTAATTCATCAGCGCCATCCACCATCGCTAAAATAATTTCAGCAATTTTTGCTTCGGTGGCGCTATAACCAAATGGAAATCCAATAACGGTTGCTACTTTTACTTGGCTACCTTGCACAAATCCCTTCGCTAGTTTTACAAAATTGGGTGGCACACAAACCGCAGCAAAATCATATTGCTTCGCTTCTGCACATAATTTTTCAATATCTGCAACCAAACAAGTTGGTTTTAATATAGTATGATCAATGTATTTATTAAGCGGCATCTTTTCCATGACATGCTTTGTATTTTTTTCCACTTCCACAAGGACATGCATCATTACGACCAATTTTTGGACCTACCTGAACCGGTGCTTGCTTTTGCTCACTTGGATCATTGTATGTTTTTTCGCCATCTACCTCATCTGATCTATTCGCGCTTAATTTGCTTAAATCGGTTTTTAATCTACGCCCTTCCTTAACAGCACTGGTTTCCATCGGTATATGTGCATGACATAAAAACTGTACCAACTTATGATTTATCTCTAAATCCATTCTTCTAAATAATTCAAAGGCTTCCATTTTATAAATAACCAATGGATCCTTTTGCTCATAGGTAGCCGTTTGTACGGATTGTTTTAAATCATCCATCGCGCGCAAATGTTCCTTCCATGCATCATCTACTAAGCTCAATGCAATAGATCTTTCGGATTGAACAGCTAAAGCAGAACCACTTGTTGCAATATTTTTATCTAAATTAACGAGCACATTAAATGCTGTTTTTCCATCACTTACAGGCACGATCACATTTTCAATATGATTGCCTTGTTGTAATCTGATATTTTTAAATACCGGAATACTATTTTGCATCATTTCCTTTTTACGGTA
>JBIIRW010000005.1:0-45906 GCA_044341385.1 Sediminibacterium sp.
ATGAGCTACCCTTACCAAATTAAAAATTTAGACGACTACCACGAAGCCTATAAAAAAAGTATTGAACAGCCTGAAAAATTTTGGGGTGCTATTGCCGAAAATTTTACTTGGCGTAAAAAATGGGATACTGTTTCTGAATGGAATTTTAAGGACCCAAAAATTGAATGGTTCAAAGGCGGAAAATTAAATATTACCGAAAATTGTATTGATCGACATCTTGAAAAAAAAGGCGATACGCCCGCATTAATTTGGGAAGCGAATGACCCAGAGGAACACCATCGCATTATTACCTACAAACAACTGCATTTAAAAGTTTGTCAATTTGCACAAGTTCTTTATAATAATGGCGTAAAAAAAGGTGACCGTGTTTGTATTTACATGGGCATGATACCTGAACTAGCCATAGCCGTATTGGCTTGCGCGCGCATTGGCGCAATACATAGCGTTATTTTTGGTGGTTTCTCAGCACAAAGTATTGCGGACAGATTAGAGGATGCACAAGCTGAATTTATTGTCACTTGCGATGGCGCTTATCGTGGTGCGAAAGATATTCCATTAAAGTCCGTCATAGATGATGCTTTGATCGGAAATAAAACAATGAAACGCGTTATTGTTTGCACACGTACCCGAACAGCAGTATCCATGTTAAAAGGCCGTGATGTTTGGTGGGAGGATGAAATTAAAAAAGTAGAATCACAAGGCATCACACATGTTGACGCTGCTGAGATGGATGCAGAAGATCCATTATTTATATTATACACTTCTGGTTCCACTGGAAAACCAAAAGGCGTGGTACATAGTGTTGCTGGATATATGGTGTATACCAATTATACTTTTGTAAATGTTTTTCAATACCAGCCCAATGATATCTTCTTTTGTACTGCAGATATCGGATGGATTACGGGACATAGCTATATTGTATATGCGCCGTTAAGTGCAGGAGGTACTTCTTTAATGTTTGAAGGCATCCCTACATTCCCTGATGCTGGTAGATTCTGGGATATTATTGATAAGTTCAAAGTAAATATTTTATATACCGCACCCACTGCAATTCGTTCCTTAATGGGATTTGGATTAGGCCCAGTGCAAGGACATGATTTAAGTAGCTTGAAAGTGTTAGGTACCGTTGGAGAACCGATCAACGAGGAAGCATGGCATTGGTATGATGAACATATCGGTAAGAAAAAATGTCCTATTGTTGACACTTGGTGGCAGACAGAAACAGGTGGTATCATGATTTCCAATATGGCAGGCATTACCCCTGGAAAACCAGGCTGGGCAACCTATCCACTACCAGGTGTAAAAACAATTTTGGTAGATGACAAAGGTGCAGAAGTAACAAATTTGGAAGATGGCTTGTATCGTGGTAATTTATGTATCACTCAGCCATGGCCTTCTACGTTGCGAACTACTTATGGCGATCATGAAAGATGCAGAACCAATTATTTTGCCACTTATGAAAATTTATATTTCACAGGAGATGGTGCATTAAAAAACGAACAAGGTCAAATTAGAATCACAGGTCGTGTGGATGATGTATTAAATGTAAGTGGGCACCGAATAGGAACTGCCGAAGTGGAGAATGCCATTAATATGCACGCAGGTGTTGTAGAAAGTGCGGTAGTGGGTTACCCACATGATATCAAAGGACAAGGAATTTACGCGTATGTCATATATACAGGATCTCATGGACAGGATACCCATGGCACTGCTGATATGATTCGTAAAGATATTTTGCAAACGGTGACAAGAATTATTGGACCCATTGCAAAGCCAGATAAAATTCAATTTGTATCAGGACTTCCTAAAACACGTTCCGGAAAAATTATGCGTCGCATTCTGCGTAAAGTAGCCGAAGGTGAATTGAAAAGTTTAGGAGACACTTCCACACTTTTAGATCCAGCAGTGGTAGATGAAATAGTGAAAGGGGTGTTATAATATAAATTAAAATTGTACAAAAAAAGCCACGAGAATTTCGTGGCTTTTTTAATATAGCTACTAACAAAACTATTGCTCCATTAAGTTTTTTAATTTTTTTGACAGGAAGAATAAAATGATAGAAGCAACGCCGGCCATCCCAACAAAAAACATAAAGAAATCGTGCAGGTTGGTGATTTGATAACCAATAAAGGAAGTTGTTTTCCCATTTTCCGGATACAATGCGCTAAACACACCTGCTAATTTATTAGCAAAGGCATTTGCTGTAAACCATACTGCCATTAATAAAGAGCCAAACTTTAATGGTGCCAATTTATTCACCAAGGACAAGCCAATCGGTGATAAACAAAGCTCCCCAAAAGTATGTAGCATATACATGCCTATCAACCAGATCATGCTTACTTTGATCCCCGTACCCACCCCACTCACACCAGTGGCAATCCAAAAATATCCCAATGCCAATAGCATTAAACCCGCTGCCATTTTATAAGGAGAAGAAGGTTCATGCTTGCCTAATTTCACCCATAACCATGCAAACACGGGGGCGAAACTTACTACGAAAATTGAGTTCAATGATTGAAAGAAACTTGAAGGAACAGTAAAGAAACCTAAATCACGATTAGTTTGCTCTTCTGCAAAAAAAGTTAAACTAGCCCCTGCTTGTTCAAACGCACTCCAAAAGAAAATAACAAAAAAGGAAACCACAAATATGACGGACACTTTTTGTTTTTCAATACCGCTTAATGTTTTATCTGAAAAAACAATAAATGCAATTAGAGTAATACAACCCAATAATAAATAAAATAAATAGCTCACTACTTTTACGTCGATATATACTAATGTGATAGTTACTAGTGATAACAAAAATAAAAAGCCCACCATCACTGGAATTTTTTGAAACCATTTAGGAGCATCTGCAGGCGCTTCTCCAAGTGCCTTGCCGTCTGGATCTACTAAATATTTTTTTTGAAATAAAAATTGTGTAACAACACTTATTAGCATAGCAACGCCGCCTGCAAAAAATGCCCATTTGAAATCAGCTGGGTTACCAGTATCTCCAAAAAAACCACAAACAAACGGTCCCAAAGCACCGCCGGTGTTAATGCCCATGTAAAATATCGTATAAGCAGAATCTATTCTTTTATCTCCTCTCGGATACAATTGTCCAACCAAGCTTGAAATATTAGGTTTGAAAAAGCCATTACCCGCAATCATACAACCCAAACCTGAATAAAATAAAATTGCAGATAAGTCCGCATTTTGATAAAAACTGCCGCAACCAAAAAGTATAAATTCCCCGATCGCCATCACGAGCCCTCCAGCGATAATGGAACGGTTGTTTCCCCAGTATCTATCAGCGATATAACCCCCTAATAATGGCGTCAAATAAATCAAGCCCGTATAACTACCATATACTTGGGAAGCAAATACTTTGTCAAAGAGCAAGGCCTTTGTTAAAAACAATACCAAAATAGCACGCATGCCATAATAGTTAAATCGTTCCCACATTTCAGTAGCGAATAAGACATACAAGCCTTTTGGATGTTTAAGCGAAGCTGTTGACATAATCAATTTGTTATTTAATTGCCTCAAATTAATAAAATCCCTTCAATAAATTTTACTTTCGTGGTGCAATCAAACGAATTATGAATATTTTATTAATTGGCGCGGGTGGTAGAGAACATGCTTTGGCATGGAAAGTAGCAAATAGTCACCAATGTGACCAACTATTCATCGCCCCCGGAAACCCTGGTACTGCGTTGTTTGGTACCAATTTGCCTATTAAAGTGGGAGATTTTGATGCTTTAAAAACTGCAGCACTCACCAATAATATTGAAATGATCATTGTGGGTCCAGAAGATCCCTTGGTGAAAGGGATTTATGATTTTTTTGGGGAAGATGACGCAACCCGACATATTAATGTGATTGGGCCAAGTGCACAAGCTGCCCAATTGGAGGGAAGTAAGGCTTTTAGCAAACACTTTATGCAAAGGCACCAAATTCCAACAGCAGGTTATGCTGAATTTACACTTGACAACTATGAACAAGGAAAGGAATACATCGCCAATCATACATTACCCGTGGTACTAAAAGCCGATGGGTTAGCAGCTGGAAAGGGCGTCATTATTGCGTTTACGCACCAAGAAGCCACTGAAAGTTTCGAAGAAATGATCCTTAACAAACAATTTGGAGATGCCAGCGCTAAAGTAGTCATTGAGGAATTTTTAAATGGAATTGAAGTCAGTGTTTTTGCGTTAACTGATGGTAAAAATTATAAAATTATAGGGCATGCCAAGGACTACAAACGAATAGGGGAAGGCGATACAGGACTTAATACAGGTGGAATGGGTTGCGTAAGCCCAGTCCCATTTATGGACGATGCATTTATGCAAAAAGTGGAGGAGCGGATTATAAAACCTACGATTCATGGTATCCATCAAGAAAGTATGACTTATAAGGGTTTCGTATTCTTTGGGCTAATGAATCAAGGAGGCGACCCCTACGTGATAGAATATAATTGCCGCCTAGGGGACCCAGAAACTGAAGTAATTCTACCCCGATTACAAACCGATTTAGTGAGTTTATTAGCAGCGGCCGATAATGGCACTTTAGAAGACGTCAATATTGAATACCATACTGCAAGTTTTGCAACCGTTATGGCAGTGAGTGGTGGTTATCCGGGTGCCTACAAAAATAATTTTATCATTACTGGTATTGAACAAGCAAAAGCACTACCAGATACCCATGTATTTCAAGCTGGTACTAGCTTTCATGAAAATGAGATCGTTACAAGTGGTGGTCGTGTTTTAGCAGTCACTGCACAAGGTACTAACTTACAAGATGCTGTTTCAAAAGCAAAAAATGGTTTGTCTAAGATCCATTTTGATGGCATGTATTTCAGAAAAGATATTGGGTTTGAATTTCCATAAAATTATACAAGGAAAATCTTTTCTGATTCATTTGTAAAAAGCTTTGTATTTCGGTAATTTTAGTTGAATTTTGCTACAATCAACTAGTATCATTCAAATAACGATTTACAATGGGCATATTTAACTTTTTTACACAGGAAATAGCAATGGACTTAGGTACTGCTAATACCCTTATCATTCACAATGATGAAGTTGTAGTGAATGAACCTTCAATCATTGCATTGAACAGAAATAATATGAAGGAGGTTTTAGGCGTCGGCAAAAAAGCATTGCTGATGCATGAAAAAACACATGAAAGTATAAAAACAGTTCGTCCATTAAAAGATGGTGTAATTGCCGACTTCAACGCTGCTGAATTAATGATTCGCGAGTTGATGAAAATGATTTATCCAAAGAAGCCATTATTTCCTCCAAGTTGGAGAATGGTTATTTGTATTCCTTCTTCCATCACCGAAGTTGAAAAAAGAGCGGTGCGTGATAGTGCAGAACAAGCGGGCGCAAAAGAAGTATATATGATTCACGAACCGATGGCTGCAGCTTTAGGAATTGGTATTGATGTGGAAGAACCTGTTGGAAATATGATTATTGATATTGGAGGTGGTACTACAGGGATTACAGTTATTGCATTAGCAGGAATTGTTTGTGATCAAAGTATTCGTATTGCAGGTGATGAATTTACTGCAGATATTATGGAAGCATTAAGAAGATACCATAGTTTATTAATTGGTGAACGTACTGCTGAACAAATTAAAATTCATGTAGGTGCAGCATTAAAAGATTTAGATAATCCCCCAGATGATATGCCAGTAAATGGACGTGATTTAGTAACAGGTATACCAAAACAAATTATGGTGAGCTACCAGGAAGTTGCTGAAGCATTAGATAAAAGTATTTTCAAAATAGAAGAAGCAATTTTAAAGGCATTAGAAACAACGCCTCCTGAATTAGCTGCAGATATTTATCGTCGTGGTTTGTATTTAACTGGTGGTGGTGCATTATTGCGTGGTTTGGATAAGCGTTTGAGTTCAAAAATTAAATTACCTGTGCACATTGCTGAAGATCCACTTAAAAGTGTGGTGCGTGGAACAGGTATTGCTTTAAAGAACTACCAACGATTCCCATTCATCATGAGATAAAAGATTTATTTAATCAACCTTTATAAAGGAGATCACCATTGAAGAATATCATTGGGTTCATAAGACAGAATTTTACTTTTTTTAGTTTTTTGATACTGCAAATTGTGTCATTGGTGATGTTATCTTCCTATAGCAAATCACACCAAACATTTTTTGGCGGCATTGCCAATCAGTTTATTGGCAATATCAATACCAGATATAATAATTGGTCTTATTTTTTCAGATTGAAAAAAACGAACGCGCAATTGACTGCTGAAAATGTAGCCCTTCGTAATCTGTTAGCACAAAATTTTGTTCCTTTTGATACTACAAAGAAACTAGGCACCCTGATTTTAAGAAAGGACAGCCTTGAAAAAGTTAGAAAATTTTATTATTATCCTGCTAAAGTCGTAGGCAATTCATTTACACTTCAAAAAAATTATATTACTATTGAGCGAGGTGCATTACAAGGCGTTAAAAAAGATATGGCTGCCATTAGCCCAGACGGAAGTATAGTGGGTATTGTAGTTGAAGTAAATGATAATTATAGTAAAATAATGAGCTTACTACATCGCAACAGTAAAGTAAGTGCAATGTTAAAAAGAGATAAGGTAGCAGGCACTGTTGAATGGGATGGCATTGACCCTGATATTCTGATATTGAAAAATATTTCAAAAAGCGCCGCTCCTAAAAAAGGAGATTCTGTTTTGACCAGTCCTTACTCTGCAAGTTTTCCTGCGCAACTACTGGTTGGCCGTGTTTCAAAAATATTGGTTGACCCGGCAAGTAATTTTTTAACACTAGAATTAAAATCAGCTACTAACTTTTACAATTTAGAATTTATATACCTGGTTGAAAACAAAAGGATGAATGAGCAATTGAATTTGGAAAAAAATAAAACACCCAATGAATAGTTTTATTAAAAATAGTATTCGTTTTATATTATTTCTACTTATTCAAGTAGTTATCCTAAAAGAAGTGCCCCCTATTCATCAATTCATTACGCCCTATTTATATTTTATATTTATTTTATGGTTACCCTTTGGGATTAACCGATTATCAATTACATTTTTAGGATTTTTAATCGGTTTTATTTTGGACTTATTCTCTAATACACCCGGGCTTCACGCTGCAGCTTGCGGATTAATGGCATACATTCGCCCAAGCATTCTAAATTTATTGTTAGCACAGGAAGCATCCGAAGAAGTAAATAAAGAGCCAAATATTGAAACCATGGGATGGGGCCCCTACCTATTTTATGTTTTTACATTAACTTTCATACATCACTTTTATTTAGTTTTTCTCGAATGGCTTCAATTTGGCAACTTTGGCTATTTTATAGGCAAGGTCATAACCACAAGTGCCATGAGTGTAGTTTTAATTTTTTTAGTTGAACTAATTATCAATCGCCGAAAACTAAAAAAATAATGCATGTCTGTATATAATCAAAATAGAGGTGGTATCATTCAAATCATTATTGGAATTATTTTCACCCTACTTATTGCGCAACTGATTAGTTTACAAATTTTTTCTTCTAAATATAAATTGGCTGCTGATAATAATGCTATTTATAGAAAAATAATTTATCCAGATCGTGGAATTATTTACGACCGTCGAAAAAAAGCATTACTAGAAAATACGATCAGCTATGATTTAGTAGTTATTCCAAATGAAGCTAAAGGTGTTGATACAAATATGCTTTGCCAAATTTTAAAAATTGATAAAGCGGAGTATTCAAAAAGGATCGTTGAAGCGATTATAAAAAATTCAAGGGTGAAAGCAAGCGCGTTTGAGCCATTTTTATCTGCAGAAACCTATGCGCAGTTAAATGAAAATTTGTATCGCTTTCCTGGATTTACTTTATCTGAACGAAGTATTCGATCCTACCCATATAATACAGCTGCCCATGTATTAGGTTATGTTGCAGAAGTAGATGTTAATTTTTTAGAAAAGCATGCATCTGAAGGCTATGAAATGGGAGATTATGCTGGGATGACTGGTTTAGAGCGATCTTATGAACCAATTTTAATGGGACAAAGAGGCGTAACAAGGTTTTTGAGAGATAATAAAGGAAGAATTCAAGGTGCCTATGAAAAAGGTGTTTACGATACGATTGCGGTAGCTGGAAGAAATATTTACACAAGCATGGATGTCGAAGTACAACAATTAGCTGAAAAATTATTACAGCATAAAATTGGAAGTGCGGTTGCTATAAATCCAAAAACCGGAGGCGTCATCGCAATGGCATCAAGTCCTGGATATAATCCAAACTTATTGACGGGAAACCAACGAAGAAAAACAATTGGTAGATTATTATTAGATACTGCCCGTCCTATTTATAACCGTGCCATTAAAGGACAATATCCACCAGGTTCTACTTTTAAACCTTTAGGTGCATTGATCGCATTAGACGAAGGATTAATTACCCCCTCCTATGGTTATAATTGCGGTGGTTCTTATGGCGCATGCGGTGATCCACGAAAATGTGAACATCACAACAGCGGCCATGCTGCTAATTTACAATTGGCTTTAGCAAATTCTTGTAACTCCTATTTTTTACAAATATTTAGAATGGCGATTGATAATCCAAAATATCATAACCCTAAGAAGGGTTATTTAAAATGGAAAGAATATGTGAATTCATTTGGTCTTGGGAAAAAATTAGGTATTGATTTACCAAGTGAAAATAGAGCGAACATCCCGGATACGGCTCAATACAATCGTGATTTTGGTGGTGCTAAATTTTGGAATAGCTGTTATATGTTAACCTTGGGTATTGGACAGGATCGAATGACTGCAACACCATTGCAATTAGCCAATTCTATGGCATACCTCGCAAATGATGGATTTTATTTTACACCCCATTTTGTAGATAGTATCGAGAATGAAGATGAAGAAGACAAGGCGACGCTAAAAAAATATAGAATAAAAAATGAAGTAGCTAAAATAGCAAAACAATACTTTCAAATCATCAAGGAGGGAATGCATGATGTTACTATTTCCGGTACAGCTACTAGCGTAAAAGTTCCAGGACATGAGTTTTGTGCAAAAACTGGTACCGCACAAAATCCACATGGAAAAAACCACTCATTATTTGTTTGCTTTGCGCCTAAAGATAATCCCACCATTGCAGTAGCAGTTGTTGTAGAAAATGCTGGATACGGAGCAACTTGGGCAGGGCCTATTGCGGGACTTATGATGGAAAAATATTTAAATGATACATTGACAACTGACAGTAAAGTTAAAGCTGATAATTTATCTGAAGTCGATTTAATGCCAGCAGCGATTAAAAGCTGGTATGTGCGTAACAATAAAACTGAAATGCTTACGCCTTTTGAATACAGCAATGACGAACTCGCTGATGTTTGGGATATGGAAATGTTAGCAGAAATTGCACCTTCAAAAAAACCAAAAGTTATAGAAAAAAAGATAGATAGCCTGCCAACGACACCTCCAACTAAACCCCTACCTTCGCCTAAAGTGAAAAAAGAAGCTACAAGCGAATCGTCACAAAAGAAGAAAAAAGCAAAAGTATCTAAGAAAAAATATGTCAAACGAAAACAAAAATAATTTTTCAAAAGGAACTGACTTTGCAGTGATATTTTTGTATGTCATTATGGTTGCTATTGGAATATTATGCATTTTTATGGTAGAGTATAACCCAAATTTAAATTGGAGTAACTCTTTTTTAACAGCGAAAACGAATTATAGCAAGCAAATGTATTTTGCAATATTTTGCGCTTTCATTGCGATTTTTATTTTACTCATTGACAGTAAAGTGTTTACCACGCTCCCCAATTTATTATACGCCTTAGGAATATTACTAATGATAGCCACATTTTTTTTAGGCAAAGATATTAATGGTTCTAAAAGCTGGATTCCCATTGCAGGCGGCTTTAACTTACAGCCTGCAGAATTATGTAAAATATTTACCGCACTCATCTTGGCTAAATTTATTTCAAAGCCCGAGACTGATTTTACTAAATTAAAGTCTCATTTAATTGCAGGCGTTATGATTATTCTTCCTGCAATTTTATCTGTGATGCAACATGAACTTGGTTTAGCATTGGTATATAGTGCTTTTATCTTTGCTATGTATCGCGAGGGGCTTCCACCTATCATATTGGTTGTTTTACTTTCCTTCGCCATTTTAGTGATTGCTACCCTATTATTAGACCCCACCGTTTTATCTATCATTATTTCGGTAATAGCTGGCCTATTTATCATAAGCCTAATAAAAAAATTTAAAAGAAATAAAAAATCTATCCTAGTAATATTGTCAATATGGGCGATTTGTTTTGGGACTATTAAATATATCGTACCCTACATTTTTAATCATGTATTAGAGTGCTATCAAAGTACACGTATATACAGCATGATGGGAAAGGAATATGATTGTGGCCAGAATATAAAATCGGCCAACAAAACATCATTAAATAAAAAAGCAGCGCGTAAGCCAGATGATTATAATGTAAAGCAAAGTAAAATTGCAATTGGATCCGGTGGGTTTTGGGGAAGAGGGTTTTTGAAAGGAACACAAACCAGAGGGAAATATGTGCCAGCACAACACACCGATTTTATATTTACTTCCTTAGGAGAAGCTTTTGGATTTGTTGGGACTTTTACATTTTTAGGACTTTATTTGTTTTTTCTTTTTAGGTTGATACGAATCGCAGAACGACAAAGAAGTACTTTTTCAAGAGTATACGCATACAGTGTCGTGGGCATCTTCTTTTTCCATATAGCAGTTAATATAAGTATGTCCATTGGATTATTTCCTGTAGTAGGTATTCCTTTGCCATTAATTAGTTATGGGGGATCCTCCTTGCTCACCTTTACTGTACTTGTTTTTATTTTATTAAGATTAGACGCCGATAGGCAAATGGTCCTCCGTTAATCCCAATTTATCACATGCGTATTTATCCTTTATCTGAGGGCAATTTTTCAATTGATAGTTCAAAGATTTTTGTCCCTTTTGAAACAAATAATGGGGAAATAAAAAATCGACCCACAGGGAGTATAATTGTGCAAGTACAACCTTTTGTAGTAGTAACCGAAAAAGACATTATTTTATTGGATACCGGCCTCGGCTATTTTAACAATCAAGGAATTCTTCAAATACATGCTAATTTAATGGCCATAGGAATTGATCCTTCAAGTGTGACCAAAGTTTTTCTGAGTCATTTACACAAAGATCATTCAGGTGGAATAAGCTTTTTACACCCCCAACATCAGGAACGTTTTATTAGCTTCCCTTATGCCACTTATTATATACAAAAAAGAGAATACGATTTAGCTTTGCAATCAAAAAGCGCATCCTATATTTCAGATCAGATAAACATATTAGAAGAATTTAGCAAGGTCCATTGGCTTACACAGGACGAAGGCGTGATTGAAGATTTGATACATTATAAGCTTACAGGTGGTCATTGTTTATACCATCAAGTTTGTTGGATTAAAGAACAGAAAGACGTTCTGTTTTTTGGAGCAGATGTAGCACCACAATTGCAGCAAATGAAATCAAGATTTGTTGCAAAGTATGACCTGGATGGCAAATTAGCCATGGAATGGCGACAACAATGGTGGGAAAAGGGACCAAAGGAAAATTGGACCTTCGCTTTTTATCATGATATCAAAATTCCTACTTACAAAGCATGATAACTAATTAAAACGAACATTCATTAGGAATCAATACAGACAAGGGTTTCAGGGAATCTAGCTTTATTTGTACTACCTTTATAGTACAATAGTATGCCAACAAGCGCTCATAATTACGCAATTCAATTCAGAAAAAATGTTTCTGACAAATACATTATTTATAATAGTTTATTTGCAGCACTCCCATACTCGGGGGTAGCCAATGTAGGTGCATTACTACCTATTTTATTGCAAACCTGTGAGGAAGGTTTTAGTAAAGATAAATCGCCGATTGAAATTGTTGACTATTTTTTTAAACAACATACCTATGTTGCAACTGAAAAAGAAAAACTAGACCACCTTTTTAAGTATGTTCAATACATGGAAAGGCAAGTGGTGTTATTTGATGCGATTGAAGATGCGGCATTTAGCAGTGTTAATGAGATAGATGGTATTGGAAGTTTAAAGGCGCTCATTAGAGATGCTGAATTTTTAGACCATACGGATGCCCTAAAAAAGAAGCTAGAAAAATTCAAAGTACGTCTTGTATTAACAGCACATCCCACACAATTTTATCCGGCAAATGTATTAGGCATCATTCATGATATGGGCGAAGCTATTGGCAAAAATGATTTTAACACCATCAATCAATATATTCAGCAATTAGGCCTTACCCCATTCTTTAATAAAAAGCAGCCGACACCTAGCGACGAAGCGTTGACTTTGATGTGGTACTTGGAAAATATTTTTTACCATTCGGTCGGCAATATTTATAGTACCATTGTTAGAGATGTTTTTGATAATAAATATGAAGGCGAAAACCCATTTATTGAATTAGGCTTTTGGCCGGGCGGTGATCGGGATGGTAATCCTTTTGTAAATGGAGAAACCACATTGAATGTGGCCAAAGCTTTGCGGAGTAGTATTATTGTATGTTATTATAGAGATGTAAGAAAACTAAAACGAAAATTAACTTTTTCTGGCGTAGCTATTTTAGTCAATGAATTGGAAGCAAAATTATATGAAAATGTTTTCAGGCCCGATGAAGCAAAGCCAATTACAACCAATGAAATTATAGACTGTCTTAACAAGATTAAAGATATTATCATCGAGGGTAATTATTCCTTGTACCTGTCAAAACTAGAAAGCTTAATGCATAAAGTAAAATTATTTGGTACCCATTTTGCTTCACTTGATATTAGACAGGATAGCAGAGTGCATCATGCTGTTTTAATGGATATACATCAAACCCTATTACAAAAGGATGGAAAAGGTATTTTACCAAGTGATTACAATACCCTAGATAGCAAGGCCCAAATGAATGCGTTAGCGAATATAGTAGGACAAATAAACCCTACTGATTTTAAGGAAACAATCACGAAGGATACCCTTGAAAGTATTTATGCCATTACAACTGTTCAAGAAATGAACGGTGTTTCAGGATGTCACCGTTACATTATTAGCAATTGTCAATCAGCTATTAATGTAATGGAATTATATACATTATGCAGACTTTGTAAATGGGACCCCCATTTATCCAACTTAGATATTGTGCCATTATTTGAAACGATTGAAGATTTAACTAACGCAGAGGAAATCATGTCTATTTTATATAACAACCCATTATACAAAATACATTTACAAAATAGACAGGCGCAACAACCCATCATGCTAGGATTTAGTGATGGAACGAAAGACGGAGGCTATTTGCAAGCCAATTGGAGTATCTACCAAGCAAAAGAAACACTGACTAAAATTTCCAGAGCGAATAATATTGTGGTAAAATTTTTTGATGGTCGTGGCGGGCCTCCTTCAAGAGGTGGTGGTAAAACGCATCAATTTTATGCATCCATGGGTAATCAAATAGAAAATGAAGAAATACAGTTAACGGTACAAGGTCAAACAATTACCTCAAATTTTGGAACCATACAATCGGCGCAATTTAATATTGAGCAACTATTGAGTGCCGGGATAAGTAATGAAATATTTGCCAAAGCCAAAATTCAGCTAAGTGAGGCAAACAGGACGCTATTAGAAGAACTTGGACATATCAGTTATGTTAGCTACCAGCAACTAAAACAAAATCCATTATTCCTTCCTTACTTGCAAAAATTTAGTCCACTCAACTATTATGGCAAAAGTAATATTGCGAGTAGGCCTACAAAAAGAGGATTGAGAAATGAAATTAGCTTTTCCGATTTAAGGGCCATCCCATTTGTAGGAAGCTGGAGTCAACTTAAGCAAAATGTGCCTGGTTATTATGGAGTAGGTACTGCATTACAAGTGCTAAAGGAAAAGGGACTTTGGGATGAGGTCGTCTCTTTGTTCAATAGCAGCTCCTTTTTTAGAACCCTGGTTGACAATAGTATGATGAGTATGGTGAAATCCAACTTTGCCATCACTAAATATGTCGAAAACGACCCTACGTTTAATGCATTTCGTCAAACAATTAAAGATGAATTTACATTAACTACCCAATTATATTTAGAATTAAATAAGTGTAATAGTTTAATGGAAAAAGATACTTTAGCAAAACACTCCATTTTACTAAGAGACCGTATTGTACTGCCCTTACTTACGATACAACAATATGCACTTTGCAAAATACAGGAGTCGCCCATTGACAAAAACTTAAAAGAAGCCTACGAAAAATTAGTAACTCGAACTATGTTTGGGGTAATAAATGCAGCTCGAAATTCAGCATAATAGTATAACTAAACTGGGCCTACACTATCTTTCCATTGCCATAAATGTAAACAAGCATAGGTTCTATAAGGCGCCCAGGAAAGAGATTTCTTTAACATTTTAATTTTCAATTCTTTTTTAGAACCAAACTTAATTTTATATAATTTGATCATAGCTTGCTGTATACCTAAATCATCAATAGCAAAAACATCTTCCTGACCCAAGCTAAACATGAGTAACATTTCAACGGTCCATTGCCCTACCCCTTTAATTTGTGTAAGTAATGCAATTACTTGCTCCGTTGGCATGGTATATAACTGCTTATCAGTCACTTTATTTTCAATAAAAAAAGAAGCCACGTTTTGTACATAACTAACTTTTGAATTACTTAAACCAATTCCCCTTAACACCAATGGATCGGTGGCTAACACTTGCGCACAAGTAGGTTCTTTGCCGGCATATAAGTCCAAGAAACGTAAAAAAATAATTTTAGCCACCTTGGTACTTAATTGTTGACTAATAATACTGGCTATTAATCGGATGGGTGTGTTTTTCCTTTTTTGTAAAATATGCGTATCTGCCGATAAAAGCGTTGCTAATTTTAGGTCTTTTTTTAAATATGCCTTGTAGGTCATACCCGCAAATTAGGGAGATTTATTTATTTATCTTAACTTTTCACTGAATTCAAAACACCTACATGAAAAATTATATCACTTTAATCGCCATTTTATTTACACAAAATTTATTTGCTCAAAATGCCACGCCTACAAAACAGGAAGTAAATATTGATGTTACGATGACCTATGAAAATGAGCAAGATAATGTAAAGGCCATTCAAGCAATTTTACAAAATCAAACGGCTGCTTGGAACAAGGGTGACCTTGACGCGTTTATGGTGGGTTATTGGAAAAGTGACAGCTTAGTATTTATGGGAAAATCGGGCCCTACCTATGGTTATAAAAATACCCTAGCCAACTATAAAAAAAACTATCCCGACACCAGCCATATGGGCAAGTTACATTTTGATATTGTAAGTATTAAACCCCTTGGTAAGAGCTACTTTTTTGTCATTGGAAAATGGTTTCTACAACGCAGTGTTGGAGATGTAAATGGGGTATATACTTTGGTATTTAGAAAAACCAAAACTGGTTGGAAAATTATTTCAGACCATAGTAGTTAATGCCAATTAAACCATAGCATCCCGCACTAATATTCATCAAATTTAACAGGGGTCTTCCATAGCCGATATAGGCCATACATAAAGGCTACAAAACTTCCGATAAGGTAAATATAAAATAAGATATTACTTATGCGCCAATGATCTTGTATAAATGCGTAGCCAAGCATAATACCCAAGGTCGAATTGGAAAACATCCATAACAAAGTAAAGCCAATGCTATAGGTTATTCTATTTAAAAATTCCAGCACTTTTGGATCCATCTTAATGCAATAGGTATGTGAAATACAATGAACTAATATTCAAATTTTTAATCTAAACTTTGTTTGTTTGCTGCAGCAGCTTTCAATATTCTGTCAAATTGTGCAGGCGTTAAATCATTATAAAAATAATAAACCGGATCCACTTTAGTGCCATTTTTTATCACTTCATAATGACAATGCGGGCCAGTACTTTTACCTGTGCTTCCAACATATCCAATAACGGAACCCCTAACTACACTTTGTCCAGGATTAACATTTACTCGAACCATGTGACCATATAATGTTTGATAACCAAATCCATGGTCAATAACTACTTTATTACCATACCCATCACTATTAAATCCCGCAACTTTAACAACACCATCTGCAGTTGCATAAATGGGAGTACCGGAAGGTGCAGCGAAATCAAGACCAAAATGAACCCTATAAGTTTTATAAATGGGATCAATTCTTTTACCAAAACCAGAAGCAATTCGGTTTAGGTTATTATTGCTTAAAGGTTGAATGGCAGGGATAGCTCTTAATAATTTTTCTTTATTTTTCACCATAACACTAACTTCCACATAGGACTTATCTTGAAAGGCAGATCGGACACTCAAATTATTTAATTGCGTAATTAAATTTGTTAATAGTTGCGTACTTGATAAATTTTGAATCATCCGAACTTCCTTTAACGCTTCTATATCCTTTAAACGCGCACTATCAGGTATTGGACTTGATTCAAATATAGAACGATAAACCTCATTGTCTCTACTTTCCAATTCGGTCATCTGTAGCTCTAATCTCCTAACTCTATCCTGGATGACACTATAATTTGCCTTATAAATTTCATTTTGTTGTCGCAGTAATTTTTCCTTAGGGGAATCGATATATTGAAATAGTATAGCAACAATAACTACCCCAGTTACTATAGAAGTAGCGACAAACCCAAAAAGCCTAAGTAGCCTTACTTTAAGGGGTACTTCCACTTTATCAAACCTGAGCGTGTGGGTATTAAAGTTATATTTAATTTTCTTCATTTGAATTCACCGATTATTTGGCAAGTATGGCCATAAAAAAGCCCCAATTCCTTACCTTTGAGGTCATTAAAAAGCAACACAAATATAGCTTTTTAAGATGAACACTGCTTAAAATTCACCCACATGATGACAAGTTCAGAAATAAGACAACAATTTTTAGATTTTTTTGCATCTAAAGGCCATGCAATCGTACCCTCTGCGCCGATTGTAGTTAAGAACGACCCTACTTTATTATTTACCAATGCGGGAATGAATCAATTCAAAGATTATTTTTTAGGCAACCAGGTGCCAAGTCATTCACGTATTGCAGACACGCAAAAATGTTTACGTGTAAGTGGTAAGCACAACGATTTGGAGGAGGTGGGTGTGGATACCTACCATCATACGATGTTTGAAATGTTGGGCAATTGGAGTTTTGGCGATTATTTTAAAGGTGAAGCAATTGAATGGAGTTGGGAATTATTAACCAAAGTGTATGGTATTGATCCAGCTAAATTATATGTTACCGTTTTTGAAGGTGACGCCTCCGAAAATTTGCCAGCGTCAAGTGTGGCTTTAATGCATTGGAAAAAATGGGTGTCTGAGGATAAAATAATTTACGGTAATAAAAAAGATAATTTTTGGGAAATGGGTGACACTGGACCTTGTGGCCCATGTAGTGAAATACATGTGGACATGCGTTCCGAAGCGGAGATTGCAAAAATACCTGGTCGTGATTTAGTCAATAAAGATCATCCACAAGTAATTGAAATTTGGAATAATGTATTCATACAATACAATAGAAAAAAAGATGGCAGCCTGGAAGCGCTTCCAAATAAGCATGTGGATACGGGTATGGGATTTGAAAGATTAGTAAGGGTTATTCAAAATAAAAAAAGCAATTACGATTCCGATGTTTTTACTGGGACCATTGATGCAGTAGCACAAATCACAGGAAAGCAATATGACTTTAGCGATAGTAAACAAGCCATTGCATTTCGAGTTTTAGCCGACCATATCAGAGCAATTGCATTTACCATTGCAGACGGACAGTTACCCGCAAACACCGGAGCTGGTTATGTGATAAGAAGAATTTTAAGAAGAGCGGTGCGCTATTATTATTCCTACTTGGATTATAAGCAACCTTTATTACACCAGCTAATGCCCTTATTGGCAAAACAATTTGAAAATGTTTTTCCTGAATTAACTGGCCAATTAGATTTTGTAACCAAAGTTGTGAAAGAAGAAGAGGAAGGATTTTTAAGGACATTGGAAAAAGGATTGAAACGTATAGACGATATTGTAAAAACGCATCACAAAGGAGCAACCATTGAAGGTAAATTAGTATTTGAATTATTTGACACTTTTGGCTTTCCGGTAGATTTAACTAGGTTGATTGCAAGTGAAAATGATTTACTGGTTGATGAAGCCGGATTTGAGAAAGAAATGTTGCAACAAAAAAATAGAAGCCGTGCAGCTACCGCCATTGACACTGGTGATTGGATACAAGTAAAGGAAGATACTGAAACTAAGTTTGTTGGGTATACGCAAATGGAAGCAAATAGTACCATCATTAAATACCGACATGTGAAAGCAAAAGGCAAAGAAGCTTATCAGTGGGTATTGAGTGAAACGCCTTTTTATGCAGAAAGCGGCGGACAGGTGGGTGATTGCGGTACATTAACTTTTGAAGATGGAACCATATTGGAGGTAACGGATACAAAAAAAGAGAACAACCTTTTTATTCATTTTACAGATACCCTTCCAAATGTAATTGGAGAAAAAGTGAAAGCACAAGTGGCTATTACGCAAAGAAAAAATACAACACTTCATCACTCGGCAACGCATTTATTACATGCAGCCTTAAGAAATGTATTAGGGAAGCATGTTGCGCAAAAAGGTAGCTTGGTCAATGCAGAACAACTTCGTTTTGATTTTTCTCACTTTGCTAAAATGTCACCGGAGGAAATAAATGCTGTCACTGTTTTAGTGAACGAAAAAATAAAAGCAAATATTCCTGTGGTTATTAATGAAATGAACAAAGCAGATGCCATCCAATTGGGCGCCATGGCTTTATTTGGAGAAAAATACGGAGATAAAGTTCGGGTAGTTGTAATGGATCCTAATTATTCTATTGAATTATGCGGTGGAACACATGTAGGTCACACAGGCGAAATTGGTCACTTTATTTTAAAGGCGGAAGCCTCTGTCGCAGCAGGCGTAAGAAGAATTGAAGGCGTTGTTGGTGAAGCTGCGGAACTTTTTTTAACCGAATTAAAAGAAAAATTACACAAACAAATTGTGCTATTGTCTGAAGCATGTGAAAGTATTGCTTCAAAAATAAATACCCAATTTAAAGCGCCTGATTGGAATGAAAATTCAAACACGGATGTTTTAAATGATACCATTGTTTCCTTACAAACGAGTCAAAAAGAATTATCCAAAAAGTTGGAAAGTCAGGAAGCATTATTAGTCAATGAATTATTTGAAAAATATAGCACTGCATTTATTGCAGTAAATGATATACAATTTTTAGGGGTGCAATTACAACTGGGCAGTGCGGATCATTTGAAAAAACTAGCACAACAATTGAATGCTTTACACGCTAACTCCGTAGTTGTACTGACCAGTAAAATGGATGAAAAAGCAAATGTAGTATTAGCAATAAGTGAAACGCTCGTCAACCAAAAAAATTGGCAGGCACCTCAAATTATCAAGGAAAAAATTGCCCCATTAATTAAAGGCGGCGGTGGTGGTCAAAAAACAATAGCAAGTGCAGGCGGACAGGACAATACACAGCTTGACAAAGTGATCGATGTAATCAAAGCAATGCTATAATTGAAATATCTAATTAATAATCAATGACTTATCAA
Organism: Sediminibacterium sp.; assembly: GCA_044341385.1. Lineage (GTDB taxonomy): Bacteria > Bacteroidota > Bacteroidia > Chitinophagales > Chitinophagaceae > Sediminibacterium. The sequence goes on from JBIIRW010000005.1 coordinate 19,617, forward strand.
ATTTTGATAACGTCTTTATTTTTTTGATGTAGGCTATAAAAATTTTCAAATTGACTAAAATTTAACATTTGCGAATTGTTTCGTAGTTAATTAAATTCCCTACATTTGCTTTAGAAATATATCTATACCTAAACATAAAAATATGATCAAGCAAATATGTAGTTTTTTAATGGCGTGTGTAATTGCACAAATAGGTTTTGCCCAAACAAGTGGGACACAAAACTTAAAATTAGCGCTTACTAAGCCAACCGTGGTTGTTGTAAAAGGTAATACAAAAGACACCAGTATTATGGTGAAAGGAGAAACACCTTTGTACATTGTAGATGGTAAAGAATTAAAAAATATCAATCAGATTTCCCCTAACGATATTGAAAAAATTGATGTTTTAAAAGGATCCTCTGCTACTGCATTATATGGAAAAAAAGGTAAAAAGGGAGTTGTTGTTATTACTACAAAAAAAACAAAAAATGACACAACAAGCAAAGATGAAAAGGAACTAAAGGAAATCACAGTGAAAGTGCTGACCAAAGAAGGGAAAAGCTTAAAAAATAACAAAGGAGGTGAAAAAGAAAACGGAGATCTTACTGAAGAGCGAGTGAATGTATTAATTGATGGAGATAAAATTATTATCAATGGGGAGGAAGTAGGCGAAAATGATCCAAGAATCAATGGCCAAGGCAAAAATGGCGTGATTTTAAAAAAAATGGGAATAATTGGTAAAGATAGTAAAGGAAATAAATTGGTGGAGGGTAAGCCATTGGACATGAATATAGATGATGTTTTAGCTTTCGCTACACCTGCGCAAAACAACGCGGCTTTTTTGGGTGTACTATCAGAAGACAATGATTTGGGTGCTAAAATAAACGAGGTAAGCGAAGGAAGCCCGGCAGAAAAAGCAGGCCTTAAAAAGGATGATATTATCACTAATGTGAATGATACAAAAATTACAGGACCAAAAGATTTGTATGAGGCAATTGGTAAATTCAAGCCAGCAGATAAAGTAGAAATTAGTATTCTAAAAAATGGTGCTAAAACAAAGTTGATGGTTGAATTGGCAAAAAATACAACATACCCCCAAGTATACAATTTTAGTACGCCTAATCAAGGTATGACTATAGAACCCAACTGGGGACCCAATACACCTAGAGGCAGGGGTAATAATGGAACACAAAGATTTGGTTTTGAAATTCCACAAATGCCAGAGTTAAATAATATTTTTGGCACTATTGAAAAACCAAAATTAGGCATTAGCGTAGAGGATGTAGAAGAAAATGAGGGTGTTAAAATTTCATCTGTGAGTGAAAATTCACCTGCAGATAAAGCTGGACTAAAGGAAAACGATATCATTACAGAAGTGAATGATAAAAAAGTGAAAGATGTAGATGGTATTAAGCCAATCATAAAAGGAGCCACTGAAGGCACCATCTTCAAATTTAATATTACAAGAAATGGTAAAAAAACTGTGGTTGAAGTGAAAATTCCAAAGAAGCTTAAAACAGCAGATTTGTAAGGCACTAAATATAAATCACACCCCACCCCGAAGCTTGCCGATATATCAGTAAGTTTCGGGGTGTTTTTTTTAGTTTACATTAAGTAAAATTAAGCCCCAAATAATTGTACTTTTGCTGCATGGGAAATGCGGAAAAATATGAGGCTGTCATTGGTTTAGAGATTCATGCACAATTAGCTACAGCTAGCAAGTTGTTTTGTGGCGATGCTGCTTCCTTTGGTGCCGAGCCCAATACCCATATAAGCCCAATCACCATGGGCCATCCTGGAACCCTTCCTAAAACAAATCTAAAAGCAGTTGAATATGCAATTAAGTTAGGCATTGCTTGTGGTTCTCGTATTGAAAACAACAATTACTTTGCACGAAAAAATTATTTTTACCCCGACTTACCCAAGGGCTATCAAATCACACAACATACCACACCTATTTGTGTGGGAGGCGCAATTACAATTAAAGGAGAAGCTGGCGATAAAATAATACAACTAAATAGAATTCATTTGGAGGAAGATGCCGGAAAAAGTATTCATGATATTTCAGATCTAGACACTTACATTGATTTAAATAGAGCAGGCACTCCCCTCGTTGAAATGGTAACAGAGCCCTGCATTCATTCTGCGCAAGATGCTTTTTTGTTTGTTTCTGAAGTTCGTCGTTTAGTTAGATGGATAGGTGTTTGTGATGGCAATATGGAAGAAGGTAGTTTAAGATGTGACGCAAATATTTCCATCCGATTGAAGGGGGAAACTAAATTGGGCACCAGGGTAGAAGTCAAAAATTTAAATTCAATTCGAAATATAAAAAAAGCCATTGAGTTTGAAATTGACAGATTAATTCAAATTACAGAAAGTGGTGGCACCATATTACAACAAACAAGAAGCTTTGATGCAAATAATGATACTACCTTTTCAATAAGAGACAAGGAAGACGCCAATGATTACAGGTATTTTCCTGATCCTGATTTGGCGCCATTCCAATTAACCCAACAATACATTAAAGACATTGAAAATGCAATGCCTGTATTACCAGGGGTATTAAAAAATACATGGAAAGACGCCTATGCTTTATCAGAATATGATGTGGAGCAACTATGTGAAAATAAAGAAGAAGCTGATTTTTATGCAGCATTTACCAAGCAAACTAATCAATACAAATCAGCAGCAAACTGGATCATAGGACCCATTCGAGCCTACTTGAATGAAAATAATAGTAGCTACAATACACTCCTACCCTATATCCCCTATTTAGTTGAACTACTAGATTTAGTCGCAAGTAACCAATTGAATTTTTCAGTGGCAAGTGGTAAAGTTTTTAAAGCAGTGATGCAACAGATGCAATCTCCCACGGCATATGCCAAAAGCAATAACTTATTGCAATCTAATTCAAGCGATGAGATGGAAGCATGGGTAGATCAGGTTTTATTGATACATCCCGAAAAAATTATTGAATATAAAAAAGGTAAAAAGGGACTTATTGGTTTATTTACTGGCGAAGTAAAGAAACTCAGTCAAGGAAAGGCCGACCCTAAAATTACCATGCAGCTTTTAGAACAAAAATTGAAATAATAAAATCATTTATAAAAAAAACGATATGCTTTCAAAATTAATTATCTCAGGGTTACTCGGTTGTTCACTTTTAATGGCAGGGTGTAAAGCAAATGAAAGTGGTGGCAATTTTACCGTATCTGGAAATATAAAAAATGCGGAAAACCAAAAATTGCTTCTGCAAGAAGTGCCTTATGGTGGCAAACCGATTATTACGCTAGATTCAATCACCATTGATAAAGCAGGAAATTATGAATTTCAGTTCATAGCAAAACAAGAGGGAATTTACCGCTTAGCTACAGATAAAGAATTCGAAATAATTTTCATCAACGATGATGACAATATTAAAATAAGTGCAGATGCTTCTAATTATTCCACCTATAGTGTGAAGGGATCAAATAGCACATCCAATTTATTTGATTTTTTAAAACAATACAGACAAAAAGATTCTTCCTTGTTTGCAACCCTATACAATTTAGATGCACTTCAAAAACAAAATGGCAAAGACAGCTCAATATTATGGTTACAAAAACAAAAAGTAGATAAAATAAAAAACTTAAATGATTTTGTAGAAACCAGTATCAGCAGTGCCACTAGCCCAGCATTCATCTATTATACATTGGGATTGGGCTTAAGGTCAATGGAGTCTGCAAAAATATTGGCTTTGGCAAAAGCAGCAGCTGAAAAAACAAAAGCAACTCCACTGGTTGAATTTGCAAATTTAATTAATGCACAGGTGCAAGCCAATACGAAAGCAAGTCCATTAAATCCTGGCGAAATGGCCCCTGAAATTGCCATGCAGGATGCCAATGGGAAAATCATTACCCTCAGTAGTTTAAAAGGAAAGTATGTATTGGTTGATTTTTGGGCGAGTTGGTGCGGACCATGTCGCGCTGAAAATCCAAATGTAGTGTTGGCGTATGAAAGGTTTAAAAATAAAAATTTCACTGTTCTAGGTGTATCACTAGATGATAATAAAGCGGATTGGTTAGAAGCGGTCAATAATGACAAATTGAATTGGCTACAATTAAGTGATTTAAAAAAATGGGAAAGTAGCGTTGTAAACACCTACCAAATTGAAGGAATACCATTTAATGTTTTAGTAGATCCTGCTGGAAAAATTATTGCAACTGAATTAAGAGGACAAACATTACAAGAAACATTAGCTAAGTTATTTCCATAAAAAATAATATATCGCTAATAAATTAAGTTGAAGTGGATGATTACTATTGCAAACCTAATAGTAATCGTCCACTTTTTATTTTTGCTTAATAAAGGTTTTTATCAAAGCGGGTAATAAGATTAAATTAGTGAGCGTACTCACCACTAATGTTAATGAAGTAAGCCATCCTAATGCCTTTGTGCCTCCAAATTCACTAAAGCAAAATATCACAAAACCAGCAACCAATACCAAGGACGTGTAAATAATACTAATGCCTGTATTTTTTATCGTTTGTATTAATGTACTATTTACCTGATAATTTAATCTTGGTAATTCTTGTTTATAGTTCACCAGAAAGCGTATGGTAACATCAATGGCGATACCCAATGCGACACTAAATACTAAAACCGTGGAGGGCTTCAATGATACGCCTATCCAACCCATACATCCAGCAGTAATAAGCAATGGCACAATATTTGGAACGAGCGAGCACATGAGAATAGGAAATGACCTAAATAAAAAGAGCATACAAATGGCAATCAATAAAAAAGCCCAAAAAATAGATTCTCCCAATCCTTTGATGATAAAATTACTTCCTTCTAAAAAGGTTACACTACTGCCTGTAATTTGAACATGGTAGTTAGTTGAATCAAAAATAGCTTGGGTAGCACTATCCATACGTTTTAGAAATATTGGTAATTGTGCACTACCAATATCTTTCATATTGACACTAATCCTAGTCGCTCTTTTTTCTGTATCAATAAATTTACTTAATAATGCAGTGGGTGATTTTGGTGCGTTGACTTGGGTTTTTCCTTTGTCATCAACCGGTTTTAAAAAAGGTGCAATGAAAGCCATCTCCGTACCTGACGGCACCGAATAGGAATTTGAATCACCATCATAAAATGCTTGTTTTGCAAATTTGATGCCTTCTGTTAAACCTAAGGGCTTACCTAATTCGGGTTGTGTAAGCAAAAATTGTTGAAAGTTTTCTATATGCTCCAAAGGCTTTGTACTTCGAACTAAACCATTTTTCTTTTTAGTATCAATAACAATTTCTAATGGCATTACGCCACCCGCATTTTGTTCAAACCATTTTAAATCGGTGTATAACTTATCTTTCTTAGGAAGATCATCTACTATAAATGCCTCTTTTTTAATTTTTAAAACGCCCGCGATTGAAAATACCACTAAAATTAAAGTAATACCAAAGACCCACTTCGTATGATTGAATGTCCAACGCTCAATTTTAATTAGTAAATGTGTTAAATATTTATTTTCTAAGTATTTAACATGTTTGGGAGCAGGTGGCTTCAAATAACTAAGTACGGGTGGAATAAAAAACAAACTGATAAAAAATAAAGCCATAATGTTAATGCCCGATACCCAACCAAATTCTTTTAATAATGGACTTTTGGTTAAGGCGAATACAAAAAATCCAATAGCGGCAGTGATATTACAAAATAAAGTAACAATCCCCATTTTACTTACCATTTGAATAATGGCAGCCGAACGATCATTGGTCTTCTTATAAGCAGTATGATATTTGTTTAAAAAATAGATACAATTAGGAATACCAATAACAACCACCAAGGGTGGTATTAAGGCGGTCAATAAGGTAATTTTTTGCCCCATCAAAACCATCGTACCAAAACTCCATATAACGCCCATCGCTACCACAGCTAAGCTCATTAAGGTAGCGGGTATGGATCTAAAAAAAAGCAATAATGTAATCGCAGATAACAAAAGGGAACCTACTAAAAACCATACCATTTCTTTTTTAATGCGATCCGCAATAATGGTTCTTATATAGGGTAAACCACTTAAGTGGATAGTTAAATTCGTCTTCTTTGAAAAGGCACTCAGCTTTTCCTCCAATAATCGAATTATCCTTGTTCGTGCACCTGTATTAATTGAATCAGGAATAAAGCTCACAGCCATTATAAATGCGTTGCTATCCTTATTGTACAATAAATTTTTATAAAAGGGTAAGCTTTCAAATTTCTGCGCATCCACTGATAGTAGACTGTCGCTTTGATAAGGTGCAGAAAATACTGGATGTACATTAAATTTGGGTTCAATACTGTCCTTTTGCAATTCATAGGCGAATGGTACACTTAATACTTCGGTAACTGCAGGGATAAGTTTTATTTGTTGATGTAAATCATGCACCTGGTTAAATACTTCCTTCGTGTACATTTTATCGGTCGTAAAGCCTACCACAATTGTAGCGCCATCAATCCCGAATTTTTTTACAAAATTCTTATAGATAACAAACTTAGGATTATCATCTGGGATGGCTTTTGTAAACTCATAACTCAATTTTACTTGTGCAGCAAAATAGCCCATTACAATAGTAATGACCAATAAAGCGGTTAAGCAATAGACCTTAAACTTTAAAATAAATTCTGCTAGTTTATGCCACATAGTTTTAATTTAATGTTACCCAACCCAAAAATAAGCAAGTGTTTGTGTAATAATCCCAATACCTAAACCAATGGTTAACTCTTTATTTGTATGATCACTCACCATCATTCTTGCACTAATCACAATTCCAGCAATCAATAATATTGCTATATCCCATACTATATTATTGATTGGATATTTTATCCCAACGAACATTACAGCGGTAAGGAGGCCTCCGATACCCATGCCATGCAAACTTACTTTTATAAAATTATTAACGATGAGCCCCAAGGCACTTGCGATGAAAACGCCAAAATAAAAATATTTTAATACAATAGGCTGGTCTGAAAAATTTCGACTTAAATAGTACATCCACCAATAAAAAAACATAACAATGACATAAGGAATAATTCGATCCTTTTGCGTTCTTAAAAAAATGGATTCGCTAAATTTTAATCTCCAAAGTAAAAAAACTGCAAATGCAGGAAAAAAAGCGGTTAGCCAAAACACACTAAAAACACGTAATTGCAATTGCCAATCAGTAATTCCAACAAATTCAAATGGCACTACTTTAATTAAATATAAAATAAAATATGTAGGGACAAATAAAGGATGAAAAATAAAAGAAACAATATGTCCAAAAAATTTTGTTAGCGTGCCGGGGGTATTATTTTGCATAAATTAAATTTGATTAAAGTTCCTTGCGCAATCTGGCGACAGGAATATTTAATTGTTCTCTGTATTTAGCAACGGTACGTCTTGCAATATTGTACCCCCTTTGCTGCAACTGATGTGTTAATTCATCGTCACTTAATGGTTTATGTTTGTCTTCTTGTTGAATGAATTCTATTAATATGGCCTTCACCTCCTTGGTACTGACTTCTTCGCCAGAATCAGTGGTTAGCGATTCGCTAAAAAAATATTTCAATAGATAAGTGCCAAATTCAGTGAGGACATACTTACTATTCGCTACCCTACTTACCGTTGACACATCTAGTCCAGTAGCAGCCGCTATATCTTTTAAAATCATAGGTCGCAACTGTGTGGTATCTCCTGTTGTGAAAAAATTTTGTTGGTGTGCCAGGATTGCTTTCATCGTTTTCAGTAAAGTTTGCTGGCGTTGCTGAATCATTTCAATAAACCATTTCGCAGCATCAATTTTTTGTTTGATGAAAAATACGGCTTCCTTTTGAGATTTATCTTGCTTTTTGCCACGCTCATACTCCTTTAACATCATCTTATAATCATCGCTGATGATTAAGGGAGGCGCATTGCGACTATTTAAGGTCAATTCTACAATGCCATTATTGATGACTACCGTAAAATCCGGTATAATATACATTTCAGATTTATGCGACTCATTAGTGTCCGCGCCTGGCCTTGGATTTAAATTTAAAATTTGCTGCAGCACCCCTTTAATTTCAATTTCATTTAAATGCAAACTTTTTTGAATTTTATCATAGTGTTTGCGCGTAAACTCTTCAAAATATTTTTCAATCACAATAATCGCCAATTTAATAGGATCCAAGCTTGCTTGATTTGCATCAATGCTGTTCGTCATTCGAGCATCGGCTTGTTTTCGTTTTAGTTGTAATAATAAACACTCCTGCAAATCTCTTGCAGCAATGCCTGCTGGATCAAATTGTTGTACTTGAAGTAAAATTTTTTCAATGTCTTTTTCATCTACCCACATACTTTGCTTAAACGCCAAGTCATCAGCAATAGATGTTAATGCACGTCGCAAATAACCATCATCTTCTAAACTCCCTATAATTTGTTCTGCTATTTTAAAAGAAGTTTCATCTAATGCTAACATATTCAACTGATTGATCAATAGCTCATTCAAACTAACTTCCGCTTTAATGGGAATGACCACATCATTATCTAATTCTGGGTAATAATCATCTTTGGTTTTGTAATCAGCTACATCCTCATCATAATTATATTCATTTAAATCCTCATTGCTCATTTCAAACTCATCTACTGGTACCGCCTCTTCTTCCTCATTAGCCCCTTGTAAAAACTCATCATTTAAATCATCTGCTGCCGCTGATGTATCCGTATCTAATAAATCTGCATTCATTTCCAATGCAGGATTCTCCTCCATCTCTTCTTTAATTCTTTGTTCGATTTGCGCAGACGGAATTTGCAACAATTTCATTAATTGAATTTGCTGTGGCGATAAACGCTGTAGCTGCCTTTGTTGCAATGACTGTCCTAATGACATGGGTTATAACTTTTAGGAAAGTGTTTGTTGTAACACTTGTAAAAATTTAGCGCCCTTTTCATGCACTTGTTCTTCCGTCCACAACAAACTAATTGCAGTAGAAATACATTTACTCATAATGGCATCACTTTTTGAAAAATCAGCATGTTGTAATGCAATCAATGCATTTTGTTGCGCTTCTGACAATGGGTATAAACTGGTTGCATTTTTTAAATGATCCCATTTCCTGATATAGTGCCAATTATTTGCAAACCAATAAAAATTGCCTGCAAATATGCCGGCTTCCTTAAAAGCAGCAATGGCTTTTTCAGTATGGGCTTGACTTGGCAAGAACCAAGTTAAGAAGCTTCCGCTATCCCCTTCCGGATCGGGTACTACCCTAAATTGAATGCCTGGTACCTGTTCTAAATAAGAGCGTAATATTTGATTATTCTTTTTTTGAATTGCTAAAAAAGTAGCTAACTTTTTTATTTGCGCCAAACCCACCGCTGCATGTAGTTCACTAATACGGAAGTTATATCCCAATGCTGGATGTAAATCTGCTCCTCTATCTACGCCTAAGTGATCGTGTCCATGATCAGTAAATGCATCCGATTTGGTATACACCTCCTTATCATTGGTCATCACTACACCCCCTTCACCACAAGTGATTGTTTTAACAAAATCAAAAGAGAAAGTACCTGCATGACCAATAGTACCCAAATGTTTTCCTTTATATGTTCCACCGATACTTTGGCAAGCATCTTCAAGCAAGATTAAATTGTGTTCTTTACAAATCGCTACTAATGCATCCATATCAGCCATACTGCCACACATATGTACTGGCATCACACACTTTGTTTTCGATGTAATCGCTGATTTTACAGCTGATGGCGACAAAGTCAAGCTTTCATCAATATCAACCAATACCGGAATGGCCCCCATACTTAATATTGCTTCGAAACTTGCTACAAAGGTAAAAGCAGGCATAATTACCTCGTCTCCAGCACCCACGCCTAAGGCCGCCATCGCTGTTGTCAAGGCAGCGGTCCCACTAGAGGTAAGTTGTGCATATTGTGAACCAAAAGTGCTGCAAACTGCAGCTTCTAGCTCTTTGGATTTCCAGATTCCTTTTCTAGGCCCATCAAAGCCATAACGCATCAAAATTCCGGTTTCCAAGACCTCATTTACTTGTTTTTTTTCTTCTTCCCCAAATAATTCAAACCCAGGCATATGCTTGATTTTTTATGATAAACAAAGGTAGTTTAAAAAATGAAAATTGGGTGTTTTTCAGTAATTTGCGCCCGTAAAAAAAACGCACCGTTTATATGGAATACAACAAATTGATCTCGGTTTCAGGTATGTCAGGTTTATTCGAATTATTGACTAGTAAAAGTGACGGCGCCATCGCAAGATCACTCGAAAACAATACCACTCAATTCATTAGCTCAAGAGCACACCAATTCTCTCATTTGGAAAGTATTGAAGTGTTCACGACCCACGATAATGTGTTCCTAGCGGAAATATTTATTGAAATGGGTAAATCAAAGGAAAAATTACCCGACGAAAAGGATCCAAAAGCGACACAAGCTTACTTTAAAAAGGTATATCCAAAGATGGATTTTGAACGCGTATACCCTAGCGATATGAAGAAAATGGTAAAATGGTTTGCGCAGCTTCAAAAAGCAGGTGTTGAACCAGTGTTACCTGCAGACGAAGATGTGGAAGAAGAAGAAAAGGCATAAGCCGATTTAGTCCTGAGGAAATTGTAATGAATGCCCCTTTTAAATAAAAGTTTTGGTTTCAAAACATTGGGATTCCTTCTTCACGGATACAAAACATACAACCGGACACTGAACTCACCGGCCACCTAATAAAAAAGCTTACTCAAACAAGGGTAAGCTTTTTTTTATCCTTAAATTGCAATACTTATTATCCGGCTCTATTATAAAGAGTCCCGGATAGATTTTAACAAAAAAATGTTTTATGCTTAAAAAGTTTATTCAAATTGTATTCATTTCCTTCCTAATGATACACGTAGTTAACGCGCAAAGTAATGATGAAAAAAAATGGCTAAGAAAAAAATACAACTCCCTTTCCTTTAATCAAAAAATTGCGCAGTTGATGATTATTAGAGCGCATAGCAATTGGGATAAAAATAAAGTAGATTCACTCGGATCATTAATTAAAAAATACAATGTCGGTGGCCTTTGTTTTTTTCAAGGCGGTCCCGTTAGAGAGGCTTTGCATACCAACTATTATCAATCCATTGCCAAAACGCCATTATTAATTACGATGGATGCAGAATGGGGCGTAGGTATGCGATTGGATAGTGTTGAAATGTTTCCAAGACAACTTTCTTTAGGCGCTATGCCGGCCAGTAATTTAGTATATGAAATGGGTGCAGCTATTGCAGCACAATGTAAAAGATTAGGCATACAAGTGAACTACGCACCCGACGCTGACATTAATAACAACCCAGCGAATCCTGTAATTAATGACCGAAGCTTTGGCCAAAACAAAAAAATTGTAACTGATTACAGTATTGCCTATATGAAAGGGATGCAAGATAATGGCGTTATGGCGACGGCAAAACATTTTCCAGGTCATGGTGATGTAACGGTAGATTCTCATTTAGATATACCAATAATTAATAAAACAAAGGAACAATTAGATTCCATGGAACTAGTGCCATTTAAAGCATTAATAAACGCAGGTATTGAATCTATTATGGTGGCGCACTTGTCAGTACCCTCGATTGATGCAACAAAAAATTTAGCTACTTCATTGTCACCGAAAGCGGTGAATGGATTTCTTAAAAATGAGTTAGGATTCAAGGGCCTAAGTGTCACAGATGCACTAGAAATGAAAGCAATCAGTAATTATTTTCCCCAAGGAGAAGCAAATGTTCAAGCAATCATTGCAGGTAATGATATGCTTTGCTTACCTGGTGATGTAGCGCAAACTATTAAAAAAATAAGATCCGCAATTAGAGAGAAAAGAATTAGTAGGAAAGATATCAATGCCCGTGTTCGAAAAATTTTAGAAGCCAAATATAAACATGGACTAAATAATGAACTTTTTATTGATACTACAAATATTATTGCTGACTTAAATAAATCGGTTTCAGCTATTAAGGAAAAAATGGCTTCACAATCATTGACCTTTTTGAAAGAAAATGTACAACACCCTATTTTAAATAAAAATAAAAAAATGGTGTATGTCGCATTAAATCAGTCACAAGAAAATAGCTTAACAAAGCAATTGGCAGAGTTATACCAAGTGGAAGTTATTTACATAGGGGCAGCTGATTCTAATAAAATGAGTAACCTCAGTCAAAGATTAGCTGAATTTGATCAAGTAATGATTGGGCTACATAATTACAATCGTCGTCCTGCAAAACATTTTGAAATTCCGGCCGCCTTTATTAGCTTTTTAAACGAAAATCATCCAGCAAATTGGGTGCATCTTATTTTTGGGAACCCTTATGCAGTTGCGGATTTTAATAAAATAAAAAATATACTATTTGCTTACGAGGATAATACATTTACCCAGCATGCAGCACTCGATTGGTTGGAAGGTAAAATTCAAGCAACCGGAACCCTGCCTGTAACCATTAGTGATAATTTACCAATGGGAGAAACTTACACGATTGAAACGAGTCCCGTTTATACCAAAAAGGAGTCAGTGGAAACGCCATTGGGAATTAATATTGAAAAATTAAATATCATTGATTCCATAGTTGCTGATGCCATACAAAAAAAAGCAATCCCTGGCTGTCAGGTTTTAGTAGCAAAAAATAACAAAATTGTTTTTAACAAAGCTTATGGTAAAATAGCTGGCGAAAATTCAGCCCCAGTTACTTTAGAGACGAGCTATGATTTGGCTTCTGTTACTAAAGTAAGCGCAACCACAGTTTCAATTATGAAATTGGTGGAGGAGGGAAAAGTAGATATTAATAAAACGATTGGCGATTACCTTCCTTGGGTGGTTGGAAATGAAAAGGCTAAAATTACTTTAAAGGATTTGCTTTTACATCAAGCTGGATTATTCCCTTTTATTAAATTTTACGAATTCTTAATTAATCCAGCAGGTGGATTTGTTAATAATTTAGTGGTGCCGGTAAGTGATAAAACGCATAGCAAAATGATTACGCCCACCAAATACTTACTCGACAGTTGGATTGATACCATAAAAAATAAAATTTTAAAAAGTCCAATTACAACACCAGGTAAATATGTTTATAGTGATAATGATTTTATTTTTTTAGGTCAAATAGTTGAACAAGTTTCAGGCATGGATTTGAATGAATATACCACACAAAATTTTTACGCCCCTTTAGGCATGAAGTCGACTGGATTTTTACCCTTACAAAAAACAAGTATCGATAAAATTGCGGCCACAGAAGTTGACGACTACTATCGTCACGAATTGATTCAGGGAACCGTTCATGATGAAGGCGCTTCCGTCATGGGAGGCATTGCAGGACATGCGGGTTTATTTAGCAACGCGAGTGATTTAGCTAAACTGTATGAAATGCTTTTAAATAAAGGTGAATGGGAAGGCAAAAAATACTTTAACCCTGGCACCATTGAAGTTTTCACAGCTTACAATACCGAAAATAGCCGACGTGGTTTGGGTTTTGATAAACCTGAAAAAAATAATGCGAGTTTAAAGGATCCGTATCCAAGCGCAAGCGTATCTCCTTCCACATTTGGCCATACTGGTTTTACAGGCCCTTGTGTTTGGGCAGATCCAGCAAATGGATTGTTGTATATATTTTTAGGAAATCGCGTTTATCCAACACGTAATAATAAAGCGTATAGTGAATTAAGCCTTCGCCCAAAAATTCAAGAAGCCATCTACAGTGCCCTTGAAAAAAATAATTAGTAAATAAAAATATAATGCTTCAGCGGTTATCATTTTTAATTTTATCTATAAGCTTCGCCATTATAAGTAGTGGGCAAAATGAACTAGGTGGTATTGGTCAGTGGAGAGAACATTTTAACAATCGTTCTGTTACGCAATTAGCAATAGCCAATAGTTCAAATGGGAATAAAAAGATCATTGGCGCAACTACGCAACAAGTTTTTTCAATAACAGCAACTAATAAAGTTGCACTATTGGGTAAATCTACTGGACTTCATGATATCTCCATAGCATGTTCGGCCTGGGATGTAGCACAATCACAATTAATTATCGCTTATAACAATAGTAATATAGATATTGTAAAAGGGGACCAGGTATATGCTATTACTGATTTATTACTTTCCAATTTATATCCTAGTAAAAAAATTAACCATATTTACGTATTAAATCAATGGGCTTTACTATCCACCGACTTTGGCATCATTGTGTTAGATTTAATTAAACATGAAATAAAAGATACTTGGTTTCCCAATAACAATCGACAAGTCACTAAAACTTTTCAAATAGTAAGCACGCAGGATGTATTATATGCAGCTACTGAAAATGGCATTTGGACCTGCCCATTAAAAAACAATTGGATAACTGCGAATCAATGGCAAAATAGTAGCGATTTTAATAATTTAGGCATCAATAAAATATCCCAGTATAATAATGTCGTTTTTAGTGCCAATGCAAATAGTATTTATCAGCTTCCAATAAAAACACCTTACTTTAATTTGAATACTGGTCAAATTAAAAAAATAGTAATTAATAAGGATGGACTATATACTAGTTTTAGTAATGGGAATAAAGGAGGATTATTAAAAGTAAATGCGGATAAAACTAGTACCCTCATTGTTGATTCAAACTATTTATCAAACCCCGTTGATTATTTATTTGATGAAAATAATATTTGGTTAGCAGACAGCACGAATGGCCTACTACTTAAAAATACAAGCCCCAATTGGATACCCCTGGGTGGACCCGCTGGAAATATCAATGGCCAGATTTTTATCAATACAAAATATTTGATTGCGCCATTCGGTGGCACTGATGCAGGATTTAGTATTTATAATGAAGAAGGGTGGAAAAATTTTAATAGAATCAGTAATAAAAATTTACCTATTTGTTATTCAAGTGCTGCGGACCCCATTGATGGTAGTATTTGGCTGACCAGTAGCGATGGACTATTAAAATTCAACAACGAGAAAGGGACCATTGAACAAGCTAGCCCAGCATCCTTCAAAGGGTTTTTTAGTAATATTCAATTTAGTAGTGATGGTACCCTTTGGACATTATTAGAAGGTCAAGGAATTTTACAAAGACAAAATAATAATTGGAAATTAATAACGCCACCCAATACCCTTTCCTTAGATGGTATCAACAAAATGTTCATAAACCAGCAAGGGCAGGCATGGATGATTGCACCAAAATACCAAGGCATTATGGTATATAATCCAAACGCCTCAGGCGAAAAGTGGCGTATCCTCAATACCTATAATAATAATTTACCCAGTAGTACCGTAACCAGCATGATGGATGATCAAAATGGTACCATGTGGGTAGGAACCAACAATGGCATTGGTCTTTTTGATTGCAATGAAATAAGTACTTGCAAGGCCTACTTGCCACAAATAAAAAACAACAATGGATTTGCAGGATTACTGTTTCAAAAAGAAAATGTGAATTGTATCATTGCAGATGGCGCTAACCGGAAATGGGTGGGTACCAATAATGGCACCTGGTTATTAAGCAATGATGGTACAGAAATTATTGAAAGATTTACCAAAAACAATAGTCCGTTACCCAATGACACCATTCGTCAAATTATAATCGCGCCTACTACTGGTGAAGTTTTTTTTAATACTGCCCAACAAATGGCTAGTTATCGAAGTACTGCTACATCAGGCGCTACAACGATGAAACAAATCAATATTTTCCCCAATCCCGTTTCGCCCAATTATAACGGTCCTATTGCGATGCGGGGATTGGTAGAAAACGCAATGGTAAAAATAACATCGCTTAGTGGAAAATTAGTCTATCAGACCAGGGCTTTAGGAGGCCAAGCTATTTGGGATGGTAAAACTTATGATGGAAATAAAGTTGCAACAGGCGTATATCTTGTATTTGCAAGGGATGAGCTAGGCATTGAAAAAGCAGTAGGGAAAATAATGATTACCCATGGGCAATAGTAAAGTTGCGAATTTGTATTGTATATAAATAGTAAGAAGACCTAGCCCTTTATTTGACTTCTGCATTCATATCAAAATCCTTGAAAGATTTAAACTTCCAACTACCCTGCTCTCCAGCGATTACACGATATAGAATTTGTCGCACTTTATTAGTGGGCGCTTTGATTGCAGTATCAGATTCAAAAACTGGAAATTTTCTAAACAACACCCCTTCCAGTAATCTAAATTCATCGTCTCCCCGATAGCCTTTACTTAATCTCATATCATCTTTAATATCAGGGAAAAAGATAGGCTCCATTCGCTCATTTTCCTTGGAACTTATGCAGAACAATGATTTATTTCCCTTAGGTTCTTCAATAAAAACAATTACTTCAGGATATCCGTCATTGTTTAAATCATCAATTTCAGCAGATAATACCCTTGCTTTAATTTCCAAAGACGCTTCTCTTGCTTCTGATTTAAATCCAATCGGTCTTATGGTCAAGGTATTACGATCTGGTGTTTTATTTAAACAAAATATTTTAAATCCCGCTTTGCCAATTTTTAAGGTACTATCGTATCTTTTATAACCTTGGGCCACTAAACTATTTACCAATAGTAACAACCCAAAAACAAAACAATTTTTCATAATTAATTCCTTTACGACCCAAAGTTAGTAGAATAGTTTTAATTTTCCATTCAAACAAAATACAATGCAGTTTCAGATCAAGCAAAGTACAATCAATCATGTTACATTGATTCAATTACTAGATATTGAATTTGGGGTAACTATCGATATTTTGACAAGAGGCGCCCTTATAAACAGTTGGCTTATACGTCAAGGTGACAAATCCCAGCAATTTATCATGGGCAACCCCTTAAATGCTGCTAAGGAATTTGAAAGCCAAGGATTTAGAAGTGCAAAAATGAGCCCCTACGTTTGTCGATTATTTAAAGGGCAGTACGCGCATTTAAATACAACCTATATCATGGATCGTTTTTATATGGGCGAACATGCGATACATGGAATCATGTATGATGCTGATTTTAAGATTCAAGCTACAGAAGCAAATGAACATCAAGCTACTGTTATTTTAGTACATCATTATCTTGGCAGTGATCAAGGTTATCCATTTCCTTTCACGATGCATGTAAAATGGATCTTAGAAAAAAATAATAAGATTTCAGTGCAAACGACAGTTATTAATGACGCAGCCATTTCAATTCCTATCGTTGATGGTTGGCACCCTTACTTTACATTAGGCGAAAGCATTGACCATTGTACATTACAATTTTCGAGCAAAGGAAAAATGGAATACGATAAAGACTTACTCCCCACTGGAAATATAATTGAAGATGCGCGTTTTAGCAATGGTTTAAAAATTGGGAGTTTACAACTAGACGATGGTTATGCATTAGATACAGAAAATAGCAGCTGTACTTTACAAAACGAACAATTTATTTTAAAAATAAATCCATCATCACTTTATCCATACTTACAGTTGTATATACCTCCAGATAGAAATAGTATTGCTATTGAAAATTTAAGCGGTGCACCTAATGCTTTTAATAATAAAATGGGGCTCCAATTAGTGAAGCCCCAGGATAATATTGTTTTTGAAACAAGTTACCAAGTCGTCGTAAAATAAAACTACAAATCCACTACTGCGGTAATACTTATCTCAACATTTACGTTACGAGGTAAAGTTTTCACTGCGACCGTTTCACGTGCCGGAAAATCAGCAGTAAAATAACTTGCATATACTTCATTCACTTGTGCGAACAATTGCATATCACTTAAAAAAATACTCGTTTTAACCACATGGGCAAAGCTTAATTTAGCTTCGTCCAAAACGGCTTTAATATTTTCCATAACCTGCTTGGTCTCAGATAAAATATCAGTTAAAACAAGCTCCCCAGTTGCCGGGTTAAAAGCGACTTGACCACTCGCAAATAAAAATCCATTAGCGATAACAGCTTGACTATAAGGCCCAATAGGTGTAGGGACTTTGTTACTTTGAATGATTTGTTTTGGCATATAATTAATTATTATGCGCAATTTCTTATTTTTCTATCAATTCACCGCCTATTTTTGCAAAACAATTACAAATGGTGAATACCCTACTTCATATTGATACTGCAGGTCCAGATGCCCTTATTGGAATCAGCCAAGACCTCCAAGTCATTGCTTCAAAACAAAACAACCTATCAAATACGCATGGGGAGTTTGTGCAAGCGGGTGTAGAAGAACTATGTAAGGAAGCTGGTATTTCACTTAAAGATATGGATGCTATTACAGTAACCATGGGCCCGGGAAGCTATACAGGCCTTAGGGTTGGGCTTGCAAGTGCTAAGGGTTTAGCCTTTGCCTTAAATAAACCCTTAATTGGGCTTTCTACCCTCAGCTTATTAGCCAGGGCCGCTGTTGGTCACTTGATTGAAACCAGAAATGCCCTGTTGGATGATAAACAATTGCAAGTGTTTTCAATGATTGACGCTAGAAGGATGGAAATTTTCGGTGCAATTTATAACAGCTCGCTTGACTACCTTGCCCCTGAAAAAGCCATTATTTTGGATGAACCCCTATTGCATTCATTACTCAGCAATGGACCATTAATCTGTATCGGATCTGGTGTGGCCAAAACTAAAATTTTGACACAACACACTGATTTTCAAAATAAATTACCCCTATTTCTGGACTGTTCCTACTCCATTGATGATATGGCTGCCTTGGCAATCGTTAAACTTAAAGCAAATGATTTTGAGGACCTCGCTTACAGTGGTCCGGCCTACCTAAAAGACTACTACCAAAAACCACTCATAAAATAATTATTTAATTATTGACTTAATGTTAAACCTTTGACTCTGAACATTGTCAGATAATGTTAAAAATAGGAACGCAACACGCCCATTTTAAAGAAAATATATATAACAAAAAAATGAACTAAATAGAATAAATTAGTTAAATTGTACCGCGTTTATAGTTTTAACCCCCAAAACAGATCTCATGAACCAATCACTTCCAACACTACAACTTAGCAATGGATCCAATTCATTGAAGGTTGATTTATTGCACGCAAAAAAAGCGGCAATGATTTTAAGAGCATTAAATCATAAGCTTAGACAACAAATTGTTAAACTTATCGATGAGCAAAAAAAAGTAACTGTTACTGAAATTTATGTAAAATTAAGATTAGAACAATCGGTTGCTTCACAACATTTGGCAATTTTAAGAAGAGCCGGTATTGTTAGCACCATTCGCGAAGGCAAATTTATTTTTTACAATGTGGATTATGCAAGATTGGAACAAGTGAACCAATTTGTAGAAAATTTAGTAGGATAAATATGTCTTTATCTGTCGCGCAATTTCAGCAATTCCTAACCCAAGAAAATGCATTCATTATTGATACTAGGGATGAAGCTTCCTTTTTAGAAGGCTTTATCCCTAGTTCAATTCATTTTAAACCTGAGATCATTCATCAAGCAGCGGCCTTAGGTTTATTATCTTTTGAACATCCATTATTATTTATTGGTGTCGATGACAATGAAAAAATTGCCATGGCTTATTTTGAAAAATTAGGATTCAGCAACATCAAGGGCTGGCTGGAAGGTGGCTTTGCTACTTGGCTGAATGCAGACAAGCGTTATGATTTAGTGATTGAAGTTGAAGCGGATGAATTAGCGATGGATATTCCATTTGATGAATTTTTGATGGTATTAGATATCAGGAGCGAAGAACAATATAACCTTGGCCATATTAAAAATTCAATACACCTCCCCTTATTGGAATTCGCTGATCCTGGCAGTATGTCTGAATTAGACGAACATTTTAATATTTATATTATCAGTGAAGATGGTGAAGCTAATACGCTCGCGGCTAGTATATTAAAAAAAGAAGGTATTCATAATAATAGAGTTGTAAAAGGAGGCTGGCAAAGCATATTACAACTTAAGGATAAATTCACGATCGAAGTGACTAAGGAAAAAAAAGCGAACGATCCATTAGACGCGCTTTAATCAACCATTAAATTTGCATGTTTTTTAGGATCAAATTCATACTTCCATCTTTTATGGCTCCATAAATAATTTGCTGGATTTTGTTTGATTTTTTCCTCTAATATTTTAACATAGGACGCAGTCAATTGCCCATCTTTGAAATAATTTGGCGCCGTAGTCATGACTTCATATTGCAAATGATAATAACCACGCTTAGTACTATAAAAATAAGCAAACACCTGTGCCGTATTATTTAATTTAGCTCCCTTTTCAGGTCCCTTAACAAAGGGGGTACGTCTGCCTAAAAAATTAACCCAAAATGCAGACATTGGATTGCCAGGATTTTGATCGGCTGCTAAAGCCATCGCATAATTTCCTTGCGTAGCATATTTATGAAACTGTGTTTTAAATTGTGTTGCAGGAATCATTATACTTCCAAAGCGCTCTCGCATTTTTAATACTATATTATTAATATAGGGATTTGACAAAGGCATATACACCGCAATAAAGGGATATTTCCCGTATTTGGCTACGCCCCAATTCGCAAATTCCCAATTAAAAAAATGTCCTGCCATTATCTGAACTGGCTGCCCTGTTTCATATAATTTATTTAATACTTCTACATTGGACGTGAATCGTTTTTCAAATTCGGATGTAGAGATGGAAATCAATTTAATGGTCTCAATAAAGGAATCTGTAAAATTTTGATAAAATTTTGTTGCAATTATTTTTCTTTCCTGCGCTGATTTGTTAGGGAATGCAATCATTAAATTATTTTCAATGACCTGTTTTCTATATCTAACTACGTATTGTAAAAGAAATGCCATAAAATCACTAACGACATACGCAATACGCCATGGTAATAAGGATAAAAGATAAAAAAAGGCGTACACTAAATTATACATATTGCTTCCTGTTATAGTCAATGCTACTGGGGTTCCACCCAAGCATTATGCTCCTTTAATAATTGTATCAATTCGTCAACAGCAATTGCACTGTCAATATTTCTTTTCATTATTTCCTTTCCTTTGTACAAAGTAATTTTACCAACACCACTTCCAACATACCCAAAATCAGCATCCGCCATTTCACCAGGGCCATTTACGATACATCCCATGATGGCAATTTTTAGCCCTTTTAAATGATTAGTCACTGCCCTAATCCTTGCGGTGGTTTCTTGTAATTCAAATAAAGTACGTCCACAACTTGGGCAGGAAATATATTCTGTTTTCGAAATTCTAGTTCGCGTCGCTTGTAATATTCCGAAACTGATCGTATTTAAAAATTGTACAAATGAAGTATTGTTAAAATAATTACGTCCCGATACATTACTTGATTCATTGTTTTGTTCTGCATTGGCAGCCACCTTAGCGCTTACACCCAAACAAATCCCATCTCCCATTCCGTCTAAGAATAAAGCCCCAGTCTCTGTAGCAAAATGAATCAAATGCTCGTCTGCGCTTGACCAAGCACTTTCGGTCATGAGTATCACTGGATTTTGAATTTTTAAATCCATGAGTCGCACAATCATTCTGCGGACTGCCGGCATGGCATGAGCCAATTGGCTACTTAAACAAAAAACCACCGATTTATCTTGGGCAATTTCTATGAGCTGCTCATCCCTGATGCCGTTTTTTGTGCAATAACAATCTACCATTACAAAATTAATAAAGGCACTTTTTCGCGGTGCAGCGATATAATTTCTAAAATCAAATAATGGCAAATACTTTGTTCGATCATTCACTGTTTCCCACTGTTCAGGCTTGGTGATGACACGCAATGTGCCCGGCAAATCAAAATCAATAACGCCATTGGGCGTATAAATAAAATCAGCAGCCAAATCCGAAATTGTCCACTTATCAGTATCCACATTATAGGTATACCCAATACTAATTAAATCATCGGGTGTAATCGTCGCTTTATGTGTAAAGTCTGCAATGACTACTGGTACCTGCTTACCTCCAATAGTGGAAACCGAGTGTGTGACTCTTTTTTTAAATTCAAATGGGGCATAAGGAAGTTGGTCAATCTCTGGAATATGATGGACCCCTTTCATTCGATTCGCTGGATATCTTTTAACCAAATCCTTACAAACAGGAATTTCTAATTCAGGATCCTCTGTTAAACTTACCCTTATTGTATCTCCAATACCATCTTCTAATAACGTGCCAATACCAATCGCACTCTTAATACGTCCATCTTCCCCATCTCCTGCTTCCGTCACACCCAAATGCAATGGATAACATTCATTAAACTCTTGTTGCATTTGTTGTACCAATAATCGATAAGCTTGCACCATCACCTGCGGATTACTTGACTTCATGCTTAAAATTATTTGGTGATAATCCAAGCTTCGCGCAATGCGCAAAAATTCCATCGCACTTTCTACCATACCAATGGCAGTATCGCCATACCTACTCATAATACGATCACTCAATGAACCATGATTGGTTCCAATACGCATCGCGGTTCCATGTTCCTTGCAAATAAGAACGAGTGGTGTAAATCTTTCTCTAATGCGTTCAATTTCTTCTAAATATTCCGCATCCGTATATTCAATTTGTTCAAACTTTTTCTTGTCAACATAGTTGCCTGGATTCACCCGCACTTTCGCAACAATAGTTGCTGCAATTTCGGCAGCATTGGGTGTAAAATGAATATCAGCGACCAATGGAATATCATAGCCTTGCGCATTCAATGCTGCTTTTATGTTTGCTAAATTTTCAGCCTCTTTTTTACTTGGAGCAGTGATACGAACCAATTCTGCGCCTGCTTGTATACATTTGATGACCTGAGCCACTGTTAAATCTGTATCCATGGTATCAGTGGTCGTCATCGTTTGAACCCGAATAGGATGACCGTTACCAATGATGATATTACCCACTTTTACTTCGCGTGTAAGTAAACGTTGATAGGAGGTTAATGAGTTACAATAGTATTGCATAAAAGAAAAAAGTAAAGATAATTATTTTTGTACAAGGAGGCTACCTAGTTCCTTTTAGAAAGCCCTGTTGTAATAAAATTTTCTTTAGTAAATTAATATTATTATCAGTTAAGTTAGTTGATTTGTTAGCCTTGGTATTTAATACAAAAAAGTAAGGGTGTTGATTTTCTTCCACATAACCTAACACCCAAGCTGTATTTTTAGCTGTTGTTGTATCTACTCCGGTAATGTAACTCAAACGATAATTTGAATTATCTTCCATCAAAATCATTTTTTTTAATTGTTCTTGTGATTTTTTTTGAAAAAACAACTCTTTAAAATAAATCCTTTTTATTAAACCCAACTGCTCATCCGGTGTTATAACGAGTGACCCATCTTCCCAAAAATGGGTACTGTCGGCGCTTGCAATACCCTTCCCATAATGTAGCGAGTCCAACACCTTTAAAATTTGTTGGCGACCAATTTTGGCAATAACGGCTTTATACAATTCTGCCGAATCGTTTAAATTTAATAAAGTATCATGATGGCTTACAATTCCTTTGTCCAACCCGATTAATGCAGGAATAATAAAAAATGTGTTTAAAGGTGCAGCTGCAGAATCCTTATACTTTGACAAATTGTGAATAGTGAATTGTTCTGTTCCATTTTCAAGCAAGGCAAAACTACCTTGCATACCTGCACTATCCATTAATTGTGCAATAGCAGAATCGTTTTTTACGTTGTTTGGGTTACAAGCATATACCAAAACAATAAAAATAGTCGCTTTAAAAAAATTTTGAATCATTGTATACATTGATTTATAGAATAGGCAAATTTACCACTTAATATTTATAAAAACACCCCTAACCAGCGTACACTAGTTAGGGGTGTTAAAATATATTAATTTAAGTGTCGCTTATTCAATTCCTAATAACTCCACCTCGAAAATTAAGGTCATACCTGGGCCAATAAATGGACCTGCTGAACGGTCACCATAAGCCAAATCTGAAGGAATAAACAACTTCCATTTGCTACCCACAGTCATTAACTGAACAGCATCCTGCCAGCCTTTAATTACGCCATTTAATGGGAAGGTGATAGGCTCGCCTCTTTGCACTGAGCTATCAAAAATTGATCCATCAATCAATGTGCCATGATAATGACACTTTACTTTGTTTGATAAGGTGGGCTTAACAGATTCTGTTCCAGCAACCATTACTTCATACTGCATGCCATTGGACATGCTTACAACACCTGGTCTTTTTGCATTTCTTTCTAAAAATTCTTTTCCTACTGCTTTGTTGAATGTGATTTTTTCTAAACTCATATTATCTTGGTATTTTTTGATACAAACGTCTAATAAGCTGTCAGGTATAATTGACTTTGCAATAACACCTGCGCTAAACCCTTTGTCAAACAAGGCCATATTAATGTCCTGTAAGCCTTGTCCTTTCATACTTTGTGCAATCCGAAAACCCAATGCATAGGAAGCACTATCTTTTACAGATTTTAAAACTACAGTAGCCGCTGTTGCTGTTTTTGACACAGCCGCCTTATAGGTGGTTAACGGTTTTGCTCCTACTGCTTTTAATGGAGTTGCTTTTATGACTGCAGGTTTAGTTGTTTGTGCAAAACCAACGCCTACAAGACTAAAAGAAATCAATATTAATATACTTTTTTTCATACTTATCATTTGTTAATGAAACGATTAATTTATCTCGATAGGAGGCAAAAATACATCAGAAATGGATTCAAAACCCAACTATCTTAGTAATACGCAAAACTATTTCAAAAGCTGGCTTAAACAAGCCTGCACTTTGTCTGCACCCATTTTACTTTGAATAGTTTTCATCTGATCTGCAATTTCGCTGGTACACAAATTCCCAATACTTCCCTCGTGCGAATGATTCACTTCCGTGGTATACGCAAATTTTCCAGCTTCAATAGCTAAGCCTATTTTCTTATAAGCATCCCTAAATGGCATACCTGCATTTACCAATTTGTTTACTTCCTCCACGCTAAATAAATATTGGTATTTAGGATCGGCTAATAAGTCTTTTTTCACTTCCATGTTTTCAATCATTAAAGAAGCCATCTCGATACAAATTTTAAGTTGACTAAAGGCAGGGAATAGATGCTCCTTCAATAGTTGCAAATCACGATGATAGCCTGATGGTAAATTGGTTGTCATCAACATGATTTCATTGGGTAATGCTTTAATACGATTGCAATAGGAACGAATTAACTCAAACACATCTGGATTTTTTTTATGCGGCATGATACTCGAACCCGTAGTTAAGGTATCAGGAAACTGAATAAATCCAAAATTTTGATTCATAAACAAACAGGCATCCATGCTTAATTTAGCTAAAGTATCTGCAATATTTGCCATGGCCATCGCAGTAATTCTTTCCGCTTTGCCCCTGCCCATTTGCGCATACACTACATTAAAGTTTAAGGATTCGAAACCTAATAATTCAGTGGTTCTTCTACGATTTATTGGAAAGGATGATCCATAGCCTGCAGCAGAACCTAGCGGATTTTTATTAACTACATTATAAGCTGCATGTAGCATGGTCATATCGTCCACCAAACTCTCCGCATAAGCGCCTAGCCAAAGACCAAAGGAAGAAGGCATCGCTAATTGTAAATGCGTATAACCAGGGAGTAAGTCATTTTTATGTAACTCACTTTTTGTTTGTAATAACTTGAAAAAATCGTTGACCGATGTGCTTAATTGAATTAATTCCGCACGAAGAAATAGTTTAATGTCAACTAAAACTTGATCATTTCTACTTCTAGCACTATGAATTTTTTTTCCAACATCTCCCAACTTCGAAGTCAATAATATTTCCACCTGAGAATGAATATCTTCAACACCTGGTGCTAATGTAAATTTTCCATCTTGAATGCTTTGATATATTTCAACAAGTGCTTTTTTTAATTGTACCAATTCATCTGCTGTCAATAAACCAACTTCCGATAACATGGTAATATGTGCGATTGAACCGAGTACATCATAGGATGCTAAATATTGATCCATCGCTTGATCATTACCAATGGTAAATTTTTCAACCGCAGATGCGACATCATTATTTTTTTGCCAAAGTTTACTCATGGTTGAAAATTATTGAAAGTAATTGAATATAAGTGGTTACGCCTTCTTTGATTTCGTTTGTAAATATAAATTCATCTGCGGTATGACTTCTTGCAGAATCGCCAGGGCCCATTTTTAAGGTTGGAAAAGGCATCAAGGCTTTATCCGAAGTAGTGACTGAGCCATAATAACCTTTACCTAGCGCTAACCCTGCTTTGATGATCACATGATCCAGGGCGATACCTGAGGATCTCATCCGTAAACTTCTTGGGGTAACTTCCGATTTTACATGCTGCCCAATCGTCGCTAATACTTCTTCAAAAGTATACAATTCATTTACACGCACATCCACCACCATCTTACAATTCGA
>JBIIRW010000046.1:0-14878 GCA_044341385.1 Sediminibacterium sp.
ACAAAATGTTTTTCAAGGCGGGCTGATTATGGCATTTTTTGGTTTGGGGACCATGCCTGCATTAATTATGGTAGCTATTGGCGGGCAGTATTTTGGAATTCCTTTTAGAAAAAAAATACAAAGCTTATTACCTCTAATTATATTTAGTATGGGCGTATTGCTAATATTAAGGGGAATGAATTTAGGAATTCCATATCTAAGTCCGCATTTAGGTATTGGTATCGATAAAATTTCATGTCATAATTAACAAACAATGAATAAGGAAGTATTATATATGGATTTAGATGGTTTATTAAGTACGTTGGATGTAGTTCAGGAGGAGCAGACTGCAATTAAACGAAAGCTAAGCGGTTTATTAGATAATGTGGTGTCTACTCATTTTATTAATTGGGCAGAAGATATACATCAACAGATTTTGAATAGGGAAGCGGCAGTTCAGCTTTTAAGAAAAGATATTATTGCATTGAAAAAAACAATCGTGCAAAAAAAGTCAGTCATTTATTTTTTCGATAATCAATATGTAAAAATGATCACCAAATACAAGGAACAAATGGCTTACTTGCAAAATGAATTCAATATATGGTCAAAAGCAACTGCTGAAAAATTTGATTCGATAGTCGCGTAATAATTAGTTAAACAGGTTGGTTAATTTTTTTTCCTCAAGTAGGATGATTTTTCCCTCCTTAATTTCAATTAATTTTTCAGATTTAAAGTCACTTAAGGTTCTGATTAAACTTTCGGTAGCAGTTCCTGCGATATTGGCTAAATCTTCTCTAGAAATAGATATTGAAAAATTTCCTTCGGCCTCCTTATCAGCATATTTTTTCTTTAATGTCAATAATGCATCGGCTACTCTCTTTCTTAAACTATGGTAGGCCAATGCAACCAATTGCTGTTCTTTTTCTGCAATATTATTGGCAAGTAGTTTAATTACTTTTAATGCAATCTCTTGGTGTTGTGTGATCAAGTGTTCAAATTCTTTTCTCGGAATAACACGTATGGTTGATTCTTCCATAGTTTCAGCAAATTCCTCATAAATTGTATTTTCTATGAGTGGGATATGTCCAAAAAAATCACCGGCCGAAAGCAAGCCAATAATTAACTCCTTTCCTCCGTCACTCGTTTTATATACTTTAACCTTACCTGTTTGTATATAATATAATTTGTTTGGATGTTGGCCTTCAGCATAAATTACTTGCTTTTTTTTGTATTGAATTACATCATGGCTTTCCAACGCATCATGCATTTCGTCTTTGTTACCAAGGTCTGAAATAATTTGATACCAATTTTCAATCCCTTTACCACCCTGTGTTCTTAAAAGTTTTATTTTTTCTAATCTGGCCCTTATTGCATTGATTAATTCTGAATCGGAAAATGGTTTTGTTATATAGTCATCTGCACCCATTTCCATTCCTTTTCTTAAGTCATTGCGTTCGCTTTTGGCACTTAAAAATATAAATGGAATATGCTGTAGCTCCAAGTTTTTACTAATAATTTGAAAAACACCATAGCCATCTAATACAGGCATCATAATGTCGCAAATAATTAAATCAGGTGGATTTGCCATGGCCATTTCAACCCCCACTTTCCCATTTTCTGCAGTATTTACTTCGTAATTTGCAAGGCTTAAAATTTCGGCTGTATTGTCTCTAAGCGCCTCATTATCTTCGATTAGTAAAATCTTTTTCATAGTATAAGTGGTTTAATCTAAATCATTTTTTTTGATACTGGGCAATACGATTTTAAAGGTGCTTCCTTTTTCAAGTTCACTTTCATAGGAGATGTTGCCATTTAATATCTCAATATATCTACCCACAATATGAAGCCCTAAGCCAGTGCCTTGAATGTTAGTTGCGTTGGTTGCTCTGAAAAATCTTTCAAATAAATGTATCTGATCTGCCATAGGAATTCCCATGCCTTGGTCAGTTATTTTAATCGTTGTATTTTCATTGTCCACTTTGCACGAAATTAGAATGTTCGCATTTTCAGGTGAAAATTTGATTGCATTTGAGATAAGATTAATTAATACATGTTTTAATAAACTACTATCCGTGTATGTGCTTGTATTACCTGAGTGTTCGTATTTGATTTCTTGACCAGGTTTAAGCAAAACATTCATTTCATTGGTGATGCTATTAATGAATTCGCTAACATCAATTAATTCTGATTTCACCTCTACCTTTCCTTCTTCAATTTTTCCTAAGGATAAAAATTCATTCAAAATATCAGTTAAGGTTTTTACCGATGATTTAATGCGATCTATATGTTTGTCCCTTTTAGGCTGATCCTCAGTGGTACTGTATTTTGCTAATAATGAAATGGAAGACAAAACCGTACTTAGCGGCGTTCTAAATTCATGTGAGGCCATGGATACAAATCTTGATTTCAAATCGTTAACTTCTTTTTCTTTCTCTAAAGATTTTGTAAGGTGTTCTTTGGAAGCTTCTAGTTCAACTAATGTTTTTTGTAATTCGGTGGTTCTTTGTATTACAGTGCTTTCGAGATTAATATTCATTTTTTTTATCTCTTCATTCACCTTTGCCATTTCAGCTTGTTGTAGTAATATTTTATTTTCATATTCATGTCGGAGGGTAATATCGATAACAAATGCAATTGCATATTGCTGGTCTTCTGATTTGAAGTGACCCAAGCTTATTTCGACCGGGAATTCTGATCCATCTTTTTTTAATGCTGATAGGGTCATACCAATACCCATCCCTCTAGATTTTGGATTTTCAATATAGCTATTTCTATGACCTACATGTTTGTGGTGAAATCGTTGGGGTATGATCTTTTCAAGAATCAATCCTTCCATGCTTTCACCATCATACCCAAATAAATTATTTGAAAAAGGGTTCGCCATCACAATGACACCATGGGCATTGACTAAAATTATTCCCATGGATGCTGATTGAAACAAAGCATCAAACCTGATATCCTTTATAATTGGTTTAACAACATTCCCATTGGGGGCTGAATCGAGCATTTTTTGAAGTGGTTTGGATTCACTTAAAGTTACAAAAAGTAACTGATAATTATCAGTAATTCATTGATTTTTGTTAAAATATTCATGTATAAATAGCGAGATTAAAAGTGTATATTTAGATAGTCAATTTTGACTTCTTAAAATTTGGCTTGACCAAATTTATAAATTTATCAATCATGTTTTTAATCATTCTAGGAATACTTGTATTTTTTGCTGCAGGTGCTGTGAAAAATTTGAATTTACCTATTTCTGGTCATAGTGGAACCGTTCGTTCAGTAGGAATTGTTATTGTTGTCATTGGCGCATTATCATCGAGTGTAAAACAAATTGATGCTGGTGAAATTGGTGTACAATCGCTATTTGGAAAAGTACAGGATGAAATATTAACAAGTGGTTTAACCATGGTGAATCCTTTGGTTTCCATCAATACCATTGATGTTCGTACACAAAATTATACGATGAGTGGAATACATGCCGAAGGCGAGGTGGCAGGGGATGATGCTATTCGTGTATTAACAGCAGATGGATTAGAAGTGGTGATTGATTTGACAGTTTTATACCGCGTGCAATCAGCGCAAGCACCCAATATTGTTAGACAAATTGGTTATGATTTTAAAAATGTAATTGTACGACCTGTTACAAGAACTAAAATCAGAGATAATGCTGTTTATTACACAGCAGTTGATTTATACTCAACTAAAAGAGATGAATTTCAATCCAGAATATTTAAAACCATTGAAGCTAATTTAAAAGAAAGAGGTTTTGTGCTTGAGCAATTATTGGTTCGTAATATTACTTTGCCAGCAACCGTAAAAGCTTCAATTGAAGAAAAAATTAAGGCGGAGCAGGAAGCGCAAAAAATGCAGTTTGTTTTACAAAAAGAAAAACAAGAAGCGGAGCGTAAAAGAGTGGAGGCGCAAGGTATTGCTGATTATCAAAGAATCATCAGCTCTGGCTTAGGTGACAAGCAATTACAATATGAACAAATTCAGGCCATGAAAGGATTGATGACTTCCCCCAATGCCAAAGTAATTATTATGGGTGGGTCAGGTAAAACGCCAATTATACTGGATGGTAAAGGGAATTAAGTCGTAATAACTTATATCCCAATAATTATAAAATACTTTACTAATAAAAACTTCTGTTATTCCTTTAGCAGAAGTTTTTTTATGCCTATTTTTAATAGGTAAGATTTAATGTATGGTATCTGAAAAACTAAAAGCCGTATTGGCTGTATTGTTGGGAAATTTTTTCTTTGCAACTAGTATAGTTGCAGTGAAACATATTAGCCCATCACTCATTACGCCAATTGCATTGACTTCAATTAGAATCGGAGGTGCTGCAATTCTTTTTTGGCTGTTTTTTGGATTGAAAGCGGGTACCAATCAATTTAAGAAAGCTGATTTTTGTATTATTTTGATTTGCGCTTTAACGGGAATTGCAATGAATCAAAATTTTTCAATAAAGGGAATGTCTTTAACAAGCCCCATTCACGCTTCCTTGCTTGTATTAACCACACCTATTGTAATTACCTTGCTTGCAGTAGTTTTTTTAAAAGAAAGATTAAATAGTTTAAAAATCGTTGGACTTTTACTCGGAATTTTTGGTGGCGTTTTATTGGTTTTTTCAAGAGATGTATCTGTCGTCAATAAATCAGGTCAAGCACTTGGCGACATGTTTGTAGTTTTTGGCGCTATCAGCTATGCCACTTATGTAGTTTTAATGAAATCAATCGCACATAAGTACTCAAATACAGCTATATTAAAATGGGTGTTTTTGATTGGAAGTTTGATTAGTATTCCAATTGGATGGCATGATTTACGTTTAGTACAATGGGCTTCATTTGATGCATTAAGTTGGTTTTGTCTAATTTATATTGTGGTAGGCGCTACTTTTTTTGCTTATCAATTGGTGAATTTTGGTATTTATAAATTAGGCGCCAGTGTAGCGGGATCATTTATCTATTCGCAACCATTTTTTGCAACCATTGCTGCCATTATATTGTTAAATGAAACCATTACATTAACAAAGTTTTTATCTGCTGGACTTATTATGACGGGGGTGTTTTTAGCCAATTATAAGCCCAAGGGCAAGTAATTCAATTTCGCACATCATACTATTCAAGCATAAGTTTTATAATTGTTGTAAATTTAATTTATACATAAATGATTGAAGCATGAATAAAGTTTATATAAAAATCAATTTTCTTTTAATTGGTATCATTTTTTGCGGCTCAATTTTTGCACAAAAGATTGTCAACATTGCATGTATTGGAAATGGGGTGACCTATGGTGTAGGCTTTGAAAATAGAGAAAAGAATAATTTCCCACAGCAATTGCAGTATTTACTCGGTGCGAATTATAAGGTAACTAATTTCGGAGTGGTTAATGCGCCTGTTTTAAGTAATGGTTTAAATGGTTACACCCAAACAGCTGCATTTAAAAAAAGCCACACAATTAACCCAGATATTGTTTTTGTAGAATTAGGCTTAGATGAAATTAATACAACTGATGCTTCTGTTATATCAAATTTCACAATCACCCTTGAAGGTATTGTACAGTCCTATGCTAATTTGTCGGCGCGTCCGCGTATTGTTATATTTTTACCTTTGCCTATTTTTTTAAACGATAGTAGTCTTTTAAATAACAGCGTCATTAAAAATAAAATAATACCTAAAATTCAAAAAATTGCTTTTGAGAAAAATATAGAAGTATTGGATTTGTTTTCTATGTTTATCGATAAGCAAGATTTGTTTTTAGATAAAATTCATCCATCCTCTTTAGGAGGTACGCTAATTTCTAAAAGGTTATATGAACTTGTTAAATTAGATCCAGTAAAACGGAGTCCAGTTTTTGAAAAAATTAAAGAACAAAAAGGGATCAGTTCCTTTTATGGATATTCATGTGCTGACTTTACCTTTAAGAATAGAAATTGCAAAATTGTAAGTCCTAAAATAGTCACTGATGGTCAACCTTGGGTTTGGCGCGCCAGATTTTGGGGACATGAACCACAAACCGATATTGCATTATTAGAAAGGGGATTTCATGTTGTTTATATGGATGTGTCTGAAATGTATGGTAACGAGGAATCCATAAAATTGTGGAATTCATTTTATGACTACATGCAAGTTGTCGGCATGTCTAAAAAAGTTGTTTTAGAAGGAATGAGTAGGGGTGGTATTTATGCGTATAATTGGGCTTTGCAAAATCCAACTAAAGTAGCTGCAGTTTATGCAGATGCGCCTGTTCTTGATATGAAAAGCTGGCCAGGAGGATTAGGAAAGGGGCCTGGAAGTAAGGATGATTGGACAATCTTTAAAAATGATTTTAATTTAACGGAGGAACAAGCCAAGATATTTAAAAATAATCCATTGGATAAAGCGGAACTAATTGCAAAGGGAGGCTATCCAATGCTGCATGTTGTTGGGGATGCTGACGAGGTAGTGCCTGTGGATGAAAATACAAATCCCTTTGAAGTTCGAATCAAAAGTGCAGGCGGAGATATTACAGTGATACATAAAAAAGGGATAGGGCATCATCCGCATAGTTTGGCTAATCCAACGCCGATTGTTGATTTTATTTTAAAAAGTACAGGATATAAAACAAAGTTTTCTATTATACCTACACCTTC
The DNA here is from genome assembly GCA_044341385.1 of Sediminibacterium sp. Classification (GTDB taxonomy): domain Bacteria; phylum Bacteroidota; class Bacteroidia; order Chitinophagales; family Chitinophagaceae; genus Sediminibacterium. The sequence goes on from JBIIRW010000046.1 coordinate 6,617, forward strand.
TGCAGAATATCGATCTGCAGCGGGTTGGAAGGAAGGGACAGATTGGTGGGTTCAGCATGAAGAGATCAATCAATTATTAAAAGCCGAAAAAAAATTAGACATTATTTTTTTAGGCAATTCTATTACCCAGGGAATTGGAGGGGATCGGCCCTCGGTTACTTATAAAGCAGGGAAGCCCTATTTTGAAAAAGCATTCAATGAATTTCATTGGGTGGTTGCAGGAATTTCAGGAGATCGAACACAACATATTTTATGGCGATTGCAAAATGGAAATTATGCATCATCGAAACCAAAATTACTTGTGTTAACGATTGGGGTAAATAATTTTAATGAGGATTCCGGGGAGGAAACAGCGGATGGGATTAAGTTAATACTTGATTGGTTGCAAGCGAATATGCCTGAAACTAAAGTGTTATTAATCGGCCCCTTACCTACAGGATTGCATCCTAATTCAAGTAACCGGATAAAGTATGATATGGTGCATTCAATTATAAAAAATTATACAAGTTCTCAAGTTAATTACCTGCCTTTGACAAAGTATTTTATCAAACAAGATGGTGAATTAGATACCAATTATTGTTCTGGTGATGGGATTCATTTAATTGAACCAGGTTATGAATTATGGGCGAGGTTGTTGAAGGAAGCGGTAGGGGGCACTAAAATATTTTAGTTTTTTACAATAATTAACAGTTCACATTTATTACACGCTAATAATAGAAGATATGCGTTATTGATCTTTACTTATAGATGATTGGGGCCTTGTAAAATTCAAATCTGGACAATTTAGATTAAGAAAGTGAGAATAATCTAGAAAAACTAGAAGCACTTTATGGAATTTTACTGCCTCTTATTGTAAATGTGATATATTCTATTGCTCTTGCCACCTCTATTAAATATTCCTAAAGAAATAGTTAGTTTTTTATATTTGTTCAATAAATATTATATATTTACCTTATCTGTCCCCCACAGTTTAAATTTAAAATATACTATATGAAAAAGGGGATTCTATTTTTTTCAATTGTGATTTTGTTTTTTTCTTCATGCTATAAAGATGACATCGATTTGTTGAAAAAACAAATTGTAAATTTGCAAACAAAAATTGATTCTTTATCTAATGCGCTAAGTGTAAATACTTACCAAATGCAGAAGAGGGCGGATTCACTTAGCTCAGCATTAAATGTGACTAACAGTAATTTAAACCAAACAAACTTATCGATTGCAAATGCCACTAAATCAATTGATTCAATTAGAACTCAATTAATATCTATTAATTCACAGATTACGTTAATAAATAAACAATTGCAAGCAGACAACATCAGTATTACAGCTGCAACAAATCAAATAGATGCACTAATGAAACAATATTCTTTATTAGTTAAAAGGCTGGATAATTTAGTAAATACATCATTTATTTATACAATTAGATTAAACTGGACTTCATATGATACAACTGCATCGGTCGTTTATATTATGGATTCTACAAAATGGCACTATGTGGCAGTGACAATTGACAATTCAAGGCAGGTCAAAGTTTATGTTGATGGAGTTTTGGGCTCTGATTTCTATCGATCAAATGTTTCATATTTTTACAATAATGTATTTTTAGGAAGTAGCTTATATACCAATTTTACTCAATATTTTAAAGGATCGATTGATGAATTGAGAATTTCAAATGTTGTTAGAACTCAAAAGGAAATTCAAGACTATTATAATTTTTCTATTGGAGGCTTACCTATTTTATCTAATGTTGTTTTGCCAGAGCCTACTCAAGTTTTAGATAATGCTACAATTGGGTTATTTCATTTTAATGAAGCCTCTGGTACAACTTTTTCGAATGCTGTACCTAATAAACCAGTTGGTACACTTTTTGGCGCAAGTACATTTATAAAAGGTGTTGCTGGTAATGCAATAAATTTTGATGGTAAAACAGGAAGAGGGGATTGTAAGATGAGTTTAAATTCAGCTCCTTTAACTTTTGAATTTTGGTTCAAAACAAATACACTTTCAACAAATTCAAGTATTATTCAGCCATATGGTTTATATAATTCAGATATATTTTTAGGTTTAAAATAGGGATTGTCGGCTTCGTTTCACTTCGCCGACTTCCCTAAGTGGCGTCCTTACCCAAAGCTTACTAAAATATCCAGCGTACTTTTTTATTGTTTATACACTCAAGAAAGCACTCGCTTCGCTCGTTCAATTTAATTCCTTGTCTGTTTATAATAGCAAGCTATTAACACAGCCAATGCTTTAAATTTCCCACTGCGTGGCTTTCTTTCGCTTGTTTGCATAAAAAAAGCTCCGACTTGCGTCGAAGCTTTGTGAACTGGCTGGGACTCGAACCCAGGGCCCATACATTAAAAGTGTATTGCTCTACCAACTGAGCTACCAATTCTAACCGCCCCCTTTTTAGGGGAGTGCAAAAATAAGCATTAATAAAAACTATCCAAATAAAAGGGGGTATTTATTTTCCCCATTCAAATACCATCTAACTGCTTCATCTTCAAATAAGAAGTACATTTGTGTAAACTCAAACTGATGGCGGATTATAAAGATAAAATAGTTGTAATTACCGGCGGTTCCGATGGCATTGGAAAAGCTTTAGTAGCGCAGTTTTTGGCTTTAGGTGCAAAAGTTGCAACCTGTGGACGCACACAAACCAAGTTGGATGATCTTGCGCGTGAATTTAATTCGCCAAATTTATTGGTCATTGCTGCGGATGTTAGTCAAGAATCCGATTGTACCTCTTTTATAGAAAAAGTAGTGTCACAATGGGGTACTGTTGATATACTGATCAATAATGCAGGTATTTCCATGCGAGCTTTGGTTCAAGATGTATCTATGGATACCTTAAAAAGGGTCATGGACATCAATTTTTGGGGTTCGGTGTATTGCACCAAGGCATCTTTGCCTTTTATTACCCAAAACAAAGGGGTGATTGTGGGGGTTTCAAGTATTGCAGGATATAGAGGGCTTCCCGGCCGGAGTGGGTATTCTGCATCTAAATATGCTTTAAACGGTTGGTTGGAAGCATTAAAAACGGAATTATACGGATCAGGCACCCATGTGATGTGGGTTTGCCCTGGATTTACCACTTCAAATATTCGCAATGCCGCTTTGGATAAGGATGCCAAAGCGCAAGGGGAGTCGCCTATGGATGAGGGTGAAATGATGACTTCTGAGGTTTGTGCAACACATATCATTGATGCTATCTCAAAAAGGAAGCGAACCTTAGTGCTGACATTTACTGGCAAAAGAACCGTGTTTATGAATAAGTTTTTCCCGGCTTGGGCGGATAAATTAGTGCATCAATTCTTTTTTAAAGAGGGCAAATTGGTGAATTAAAAGGGGCGGTTGAAAAGTGCGTAATAAATTAATAACCATCTATTTAAAATATACTGCTTAAATATTCGTTACAATTAAGATATGCCCGTTATTACATTAACATCAGATATTGGCCAAGCAGATTTTATTATTGGCGCTGTTAAAGGGCAAATTTTGTCAACGATTCCGGATTGCACCATCGCTGATATAACGCATTATCTTTCTTCAAAAGATTACCAACAAGGGGCGTACATTTTTAATAATGCGGCAAAGTATTATCCAAAGGGGACCGTGCATATTGTGATGGTTAATTTTTTCCAAAATCCACAGGAGCATGTGTTGTTTGCGCATTTTAATGGGCACTTTTTTATCGTACCTGACAACGGATTTTTAACCATGATGCTGGGATTAAAACCGGTGGATATTGTTAAAATAAATTGTAAAGGGGCTACTACTTTTATTCAAATGTTAGATCGTGTGGTTGAATCGGTTGCTTACTTTTTTGCATCAGGTAATTTATTAGATGCAGGCGAACCTGCCACTGAAATTTTGGAAATTTATCCAATGCAGCCAACCCTTGGTCCAAATTGGATGGAAGGACAAATTTTATTTATTGATCAGTTTGAAAATGTGGTGGTGAATATTCGTAAGGAAGAATTTGATTTGCATGCTAAAGGGCGTTCCTTTAAAATTGTATTTACGCGCAATGAAACCATTGAAGTATTGCGGAATAATTATGGGGATGTTCCAGTGGCAGATAAAATGGCATGGTTTAACTCCGCAGGTTATCTAGAAATAGCCGTAAGGGGTGGTAATATGGCAGGCTTATTTGGCTTGAGTAAATACGATGAAAACCAGCATAATAAGCAACGTCCGAACGATAATAAATGGTTTTTCCAGATGGTGCGGGTTTTCTTTGAGTAAGCCAAGCGCATTTTGGGGTCAATTAGGCAATGAATAGTTTTTTTGTTTTGCCTTTTTGGGGGTATTTTTGCTCCTCTTTAAATTAATAAAATAAGATATACAATGGCATACGACGTAATTGTTATTGGTAGTGGTCCTGGGGGTTATCCTGCAGCCATTCGTGCTTCTCAATTAGGCTTAAAAGTAGCTATTATTGAAAAGGAAAGTTTGGGGGGTGTTTGTTTAAACTGGGGATGTATTCCAACGAAGGCTTTAATCAAAAGTGCACAGGTATATGATTATGTGAAACATAGTGCAAACTATGGTATTACCACTACTGGTGTAAACCATGATTTTGGTGCAGTGATAAAGCGTAGCCGTGGAGTAGCAGATAAAATGAGTAAGGGTGTTCAATTTTTGATGAAGAAGAATAAGATTGATGTGATTATGGGTTATGGCAAAGTAATGTCAAAAGGGAAAGTAGAAGTAAAAGATGCAGAAGGCAAGACACAGATCATTGAAACAAAATATATCGTTATTGCAACTGGTGGACGTAGTCGTGAATTACCTAACTTAAAACAAGATGGTAAAAAAGTAATTGGCTATCGGGAAGCAATGGTTTTACCAACGCAACCAAAAAGTATGATCATTGTTGGAAGTGGTGCCATAGGTGTTGAGTTTGCTTATGTATATAATAGCATGGGAACCAAAGTGACCATTGTTGAATTTTTACCAAGAATTGTTCCTGTAGAAGATGAGGATATTTCAAGAGAATTAGAAAAGCAATATCGCAAACAAGGAATTGAAATCATGACAAACGCTTCGGTTGAATCCTTGGATACTTCAGGCGCTTTGGTGAAAGCAAAAGTGAAACAATTAGATGGTTCATTTGTCACCTTGGAAGCGGACATTGTTTTAAGTGCAGTGGGTGTGGTATCTAACATTGAAAATATTGGATTAGAGCAAAATGGTATTAAGGCAGATAAGGGTCGTGTCATAGTAGATAAATTTCAACAAACCAGTGTAGCAGGTATTTATGCCATTGGGGATTGTTCTCCTGGTCAAGCATTGGCGCATGTGGCAGCGAAGGAAGGTATTAATGCAGCAGAACATATTGCATACCAAGAAAAAAAGCACGCACATTTACCGGAGGGTATTGATTATAATAATGTTCCAGGTTGTACGTATTGTATACCTGAAATTTCGAGTGTGGGTTATACTGAAAAAGCAGCAAAGGAAGCAGGTTATGAAATCAAAGTGGGTAAGTTCCCATTCATGGCAAGTGGAAAAGCAAGTGCAGCTGGCGCAACCGAAGGTTTTGTGAAAGTAATATTTGATGCAAAGTATGGCGAATTTTTAGGATGCCATATGATTGGTATGAATGTGACTGAAATGATTGCCGAGGCGGTGGTGGCGCGTAAGTTGGAAACAACTGCACATGAAATTTTAAATGCAATTCATCCGCACCCAACCATGAGTGAAGGATTAAAAGAAGCAGTAGCTGCGGCGTATGGTGAAGCAATTGATATCTAACTAGACAAAAAATATACCAATGGCTCGTAATTCAAACAGTTTGAATACGAGCCATTTTTTAATCATTCGTTGAAGGAACTATTAAGAAAAAAGTTGTAACTAATACAACATTGCAAATAGCATGAAGTACGAAAAGGAAATTAACAGGCGAAAAACATTCGCCATTATCTCTCACCCGGATGCAGGTAAAACTACTTTGACTGAAAAGTTATTGTTGTTTGGTGGTGCTATTCAAACAGCAGGTGCTGTTAAAAGTAATAAGATAAAGAAGCATGCGACTAGTGACTTCATGGAAATTGAAAGACAAAGAGGTATCTCAGTGGCGACCTCGGTGATGTCATTTGAGTATCAAAATATTTTAATTAATTTATTGGATACACCGGGTCACAAGGATTTTGCGGAAGATACCTATCGAACTTTAACGGCAGTGGATAGTGTTATATTGGTGATTGATAGTGTAAATGGGGTTGAGCCGCAAACGAGGCGGTTAATGGAAGTATGTCGTATGCGAACAACGCCAGTAATTGTGTTTATTAATAAGATGGATCGAGATGGTAAAAATCGTTTTGACTTATTAGAGGAATTAGAGAATGAATTAAAATTATCCTTACACCCAATGACTTGGCCCATCAATAGCGGCAAGGAATTTAAGGGGGTATATAATTTACATGATAAAAATTTAAGATTGTTTGCAGCAAGCACAAAAGCAGAAGAGGAAGATATTGTTGCAATTCAAGATTTAGCAAGTCCAGTATTACAGGAAAAGATTGGAGAACGAGATGCTGCAGTATTGCGTGAAGATGTAGAGTTAATTGATGGCGTTTATGGCGCACTAAATGCTAGTGAATATTTAGAAGGTAAAATTGCACCTGTATTTTTTGGATCTGCGGTGAATAATTTTGGTGTAAAGGAAATGTTGGATACGTTTATTCAAATAGCGCCTGTTCCAAGAGATAGGGAAACCAACATGCGAGAGGTAAAAGCGAATGAAGAAAAATTTAGTGGGTTTATATTTAAAATACACGCTAATTTAGATCCCAAACATCGGGATCGAATCGCATTTATGCGGGTGTGTAGTGGTCGCTTTGAGCGAAATAAATATTTCAAGCATGTGCGCTTGGATAAAGACGTTCGATTCACCAATCCTTATACTTTTTTAGCACGCAGTAAAGATATTATTGATGATGCTTATCCTGGCGATGTGGTGGGTTTATTTGATACAGGTAATTTTAAAATCGGTGATACATTAACGGAAGGAGAAAAGTTTTATTTTACAGGTATTCCTACCTTCTCGCCTGAGATATTTAAGGAATTAGTGAATAAGGATCCAATGAAAACCAAACAATTGGAAAAAGGAATACAACAGTTAACCGATGAAGGCGTTGCGCAGTTGTTTACGCAGTTTGGGGGCAACAAAAAAATTATTGGTTGCGTAGGTGATTTACAATTTGAGGTAATACAGTACAGATTATTACAGGAGTATGGCGCAGCTTGTGAGTTTAGAACCCTGCCGTTTTACAAAGCATGTTGGTTAACTTCAAAGGATCAAAATAAGTTGAATGACTTTTTAAGATTTAAGCAACAAAATGCTGCGATGGATAAGGATGAAGCGCCGGTATATTTAGCGCAAAGCGAATGGTTTTTAAATACGGAAATCACGAACAATCCCGATATTACATTTCATTTTACCAATGAGGTAAACAAATAATGCAAGTTTAAAATGAAGGCAAAAACACTTACGCAAAACAAAGTCAATATTATTACATTAGGTTGTAGTAAAAACTTGGTAGATAGTGAAATGTTGAGCGGTCAATTATTGGCCAACCAGATTGACGTAGTGCACGAAAATAAAAAATTAGACCACAATATAGTAGTGGTAAATACCTGTGGGTTTATTGATAAAGCAAAAGAGGAAAGTGTCAATACGATACTAGAACAAGTTGCATTGAAGAAGAAAGGGAAGTTGGATAAAGTATATGTGACGGGTTGTTTGAGTGAAAGGTATCGTGGTGACTTAGCCTTGGAAATACCTGAAGTGGACGCTTGGTTTGGCACTTTGGAGTTGCCATTAATGTTACATCAGTTAAATGCCGATTATAAAGCGGAGCTATTGGGAGAAAGATTATTAAGTACACCTTCACATTATGCGTATTTAAAAATTAGTGAGGGTTGTAATCGTACCTGTTCATTTTGTGCGATTCCATTAATGCGTGGCCAACATGTTAGTAAAACCATTGAGCAATTGGTGAGTGAAGCAGAAGGTTTGGTGAAAAAAGGGGTCAAAGAAGTAATGCTCATTGCGCAAGAATTAACTTATTATGGGTTAGATATTTATAAAGAGCGTGCCTTACCAAAATTGTTAAATGCATTAGCGGATGTAAAAGGGTTGGAGTGGATAAGATTGCATTATGCATATCCTTCAAAATTTCCTTTGGAAGTATTGGATGTAATGCGCGAGCGTTCTAATATTTGTAAATACATTGATATCCCATTGCAACATGC
>JBIIRW010000047.1:0-14153 GCA_044341385.1 Sediminibacterium sp.
TGGTGCCTTGTATAAAACTAAGGGACCTAATATTTTTTACTTTTCTAAGCTCGAGTGCCAATATTTTATAAGTATTGTTATTTAGTCTTTGAATTTCTTGATTCGTTAATCCTAAACTTTTTACAAGCTCAATATTTCTTAAACTTTCAGTGGTTGTCCCAGCAAGGGTAGTAGTTTCTTTAACAATATTTTTTTGAATCGACTTAATTTTTTTGCTTAACAAATTGGTCACATAGGCAATCATACTTGCACCACCCATGTATATAGGGATGATGGACCAATGTAATCGGGTTGCATAAATAGATACGAAAACCACACTTACAATGATGCCAAAAAGCACATTAACCACATAGCCAATAAATTTTTCACAATCCGTTCTTGCTTTGGTTAAAATGGATAAGGTTTCCCCACTGCGTAAATCCTCAAATGATTGATAGGGTAATTGCATGGAATGTTTTAATCCATCTGTAAATAAAGCAGCCCCAAATTTTTGTATAATTACATTCACTACATAGTCCTGAAACGCTTTAGCAATACGACTTACCATTGCGGTACCTACCAATAACAAAAGCATATTACTTACCCCCCACATAAATTGAGATTGGGTTCGGGCGGCACCTGTTTGATCCAACATAGGGTTTTTTGCAAACTCGTCAATTAATTTCCCAAAGATCATTGGGTCAAAAAGTGAAAAGGTTTGATTGATGCCTGCAAGGATAAATGCCAGTAAAACCAAGGGTCTGTAAGGCTTTAAATATTGTAATAAAATTTTCATATAAGTCAAATTATTCGAAGGGTAAAGGTAATTAAACTTAACCGGTTTTAGTTAAAATTGGGGCTTATCCACTTGTTGTTGAAAACTGGGGATGAGTAATATTGGGCAAACGCTATGAATACGGTAATTTACTTACACGCACATGGTTCAAAAAAGTAAAATAGTATATTATGCTTTGGAGAAAATTTACTGGAGAAACAATAGACCTTCCCATTAAGGAAGCAGTTAGGCAGGCAATTATTGCTGAGTCGCTAAAAAAAACAAAATTAAAAGTGTGCATTGGCACAGATAGTCAAGTAAAAGCGAATGTAACAGAATTTGCAACCGTCATTGTTTTTTTAAGAGAACACAATGGCGGCTTTATGTACATTCACAATGATAAATCAACACAAAAATACCATCTCAAGGAGCGCATGTTGGCCGAAGTGGCAAAGAGTATTGAAATCGCCTACGAGTTATGCGATTTATTTATTGAATACAATGTAGAAATGGAAGTGCATGCTGATATTAATACCAATCCGCAGTTTAAAAGTAATGATGCATTGCGGGAAGCAATGGGTTATATATTAGGAATGGGATTTGCATTCAAAGCAAAGCCTGAAGCCTTTGCGAGTAGTTGCTGTGCAGACAAAGCGGTCAATTAGTTATTATCCTTCGGCTACTAGCTTATTATATTGATCAATACAGGCGAGTACCTCATCGGTGCCCGTCTTTTTTTCAGCACTAGTTACGAACCCTTGCGGTAAAAATTGTAATTTTTCATTGAGTACTTCAAAAAATGATTTTACATTTCTGGCAACCACACCTGGCTTTTCCTTATCTGATTTTGTAAAGATGACAGTATAGGGAATTTCCCATTGAACTAGTTGCTCGATGAATTCAATATCTATTTTTTGTGGACTATGTCTACTGTCAATCAAAACAAATACGCGATTGAGGTTTTCTCTTTTTCTTAAATAGTTTTCAATCATTTGTTCCCAACGGCGACGACTACTTTGGGATACTTTTGCAAATCCATAGCCGGGTAAATCAACGATATACCATTTGTCTTGTTTCCCTTTGGCTACACTGTTACTAATAATTTCAAAATGATTTATTAGCTGTGTTTTACCAGGCGTTCCCGATGTTTTCGCTAAATTTTTTTGTTGACACAAGGCATTAATGATGGATGATTTTCCAACATTACTTCGTCCTATAAATGCATATTCAGGCAAATTTAATTTAGGACATAGGTCAAAACTAGGACTTGATATCAAATAAGTCGCTTTTACAATTTTCATATTTTATCAAAACCTATTTTGCTGGCGTAGGATTTTTTTTCATCACCAAGCTATCCGCTGGGTAATTTGCTTTTAAAGAGTCCATGATGCTTTGACACCAATTGATTAAAGTTGCTTTTTCTGCCTCCGTTAATTTTGCTTCTTTGTGAATTAATGTATAAGAATACAAGGGCATTTCTCCTTCCTTTATTTGCTCAATCACTTCCTCTAATTTGTGATTTTGTTTTGCAATTCTGTAACTCGCAAATTCATTAAAATTAAAATGACGCTTTCCTTCTTTTACATGATCTTCTAACCAATAAGCAATGGGTTGTATGTTTGCATAAAATGGATAGTTGGTATTATTCGTGTGACAGTCTGCGCAAGCTTTATTAACAATCACTTTAACATCGTCTGGCATCGGGTACAAAGTGGAAATATCTTTTTGTGTATCGCCAGAATTATTCTTGGTTGGGCGAACTACTTGTGCTATTGCTAATAAAACAACAAGGGCAAGTAAAATTTTCTTTATCATAAGCGTAGTTTTATGCTGTTAAGTTAACACATTTCCAGTCATTTCTGAAGGAATGGGTAAACCCATTAAGTTAAGTATTGTTGGCGCGATATCGCCTAATTTTCCTGACTTCAATGTTCCCTTCCAATTTTGGTCAACTAAAAATAAGGGAACCAAGTTTAAAGTGTGTGCTGTATTGGGTGAGCCATCTTCATTGATCATGTAATCGGCATTACCATGATCAGCAGTTACGAGTAAAGTATACCCATTTTGTAAACCAGCTGTTACAATTTTTTCAACACAACTATCTACGGTTTCTACTGCTTTTACCACTGCGCTAAATATACCCGTATGTCCTACCATATCCGCATTGGCAAAATTCAAACATATAAAATCAGCCTCCCCTTTATTTATTTCTGGTAATAATTTCTCCGTTAATTCATTGGCACTCATTTCAGGTTGCAAATCATAAGTGGCTACTTTTGGTGAAGATGCCATGATGCGTGTTTCCCCTTCAAAGGGAACCTCACGCCCGCCATTAAAAAAGAAAGTTACATGCGGATATTTTTCTGTTTCAGCAATGCGAATTTGTTTTTTATTATTTTGCGCTAGTATATCACCTAGTGTGTTGACCAAATTATCATTCTCAAAAATAACTTGCACATTTTTAAATGTTTCATCATACTTTGTTAAAGTAGTATAGTGCAATGCTAATGGCTTCATGCCAAAATCTGGAAATTCCTTTTGAGATAAAACTTCTGTAATTTCTCTACAACGATCGGTTCTGAAATTAAAACACAAAACAGCATCGCCTTCCTTAATAGTGGCTATCGGTTGGCCATTTTCAATGATGATGGTAGGTTTGATAAATTCATCAGTGATATTGTTGTCGTAATTTTCTTGTATTGCTTCCAAGGCTGAATGAGCTGTTGGTCCTTGTGCATGTACTAATGCGTCATAGGCAAATTTCACCCTTTCCCATCTTTTATCCCGATCCATTGCATAATATCTTCCGCTAACGGATGCAATTTTGCCCACGGAATTATGCAAATGTGCTTCTATATTTTGTACAAATCCAAGGCCACTTTTAGGATCGGTATCTCGGCCATCTGTGAAAGCATGAATGTATACTTCCTTTAATCCTTCCTTCTTACAAATATCACAAATTGCTTTTAAATGAGTGGTATGCGCATGAACCCCACCATCACTCACTAATCCTAATAAATGTAGTGGTTTGTTATTTTGTAAGGCATATTTTATGGAAGCAAGTAAGGTTTCATTTTTTGCAAATTCCCCTTCTCGAATTGATACATTAATTCTTTGTAATTCTTGATAAACAATTCTTCCTGCACCTAAATTTAAATGCCCTACTTCACTATTGCCCATTTGCCCATCCGGTAAGCCAACCGCTTCGCCACAAGTCACTAGGGTGCTATGCGGATAAGTTTTTGCTAAACTGCTTACAAAAGGTGTTTTTGCCTGTTGAATTGCGTCTGCAGTCGGAACTAAGCCCAATCCCCATCCATCCATGATCACTAAAATTACTTTTTTGGACATATTTTTGACTTTTTGGAAGCTACCAGTTTGATTTTAATTAAATTGTACCACAAAGTTTCAAAATACTAGGCACATTACAAACTTTAAGCAGTTTTAATCCCAAAAATATATGCAATTATTCCGAAAAATACTTCTTGTGTTCAGCTTTACATTTTCATTGGGTGTGGTTATGGCGCAAAATGAAACAGAAACCTTGGTGCAAACTTTACAAACTGCAAATTTTAGCAATTTGTTGTCCTTTTGGGATGCAGCTTCCGAAGTAAATATTTTAGATCAATCCCCGCAAAAGCAGGTTACACCCGCCCAAGCCAATCAGCAATTACAGCTTTTTTTTACCAATAAGAATATAATTGGTTTTGAAAAAAATGCAGAACGGAAATTAGGTACCACTATTTATATCACTGGTAAATTGTTATCCGCACAAGGAAAATTTAATTTAAGTTTGTTACTGCAAGAAACAAAAAATGGCATTTCAATTGTAAGTATTCGAATTAGTTAATTGAATCAATTTTGTAATTATTGAGGCAGTTAATTTTATTATAATTTTATTTTGCCCTATGTAAGAAATCCTTTTTATTGCCATTAAAATATTTTAATTCTTTTGTAATGAGTAAAAACAATAAAAATAGTTCACCTTTTGTATATAGTACAAATCCGGCAGCAATTCCATCATTACCTGAGGACGAAATGGAAACATTGCCTAATGGGGAGCAGCCACTTCGCGTTATTCTGGAAACCAAGCATCGCGCTGGCAAAACGGTTACCATTATTTATGGCTTTGTTGGCAAGTTGTCGGATATGGAAAGTATGGGCAAAGCGTTAAAAAATCATTGTGGCACTGGCGGTTCGGTAAAAGAGGGTGAGATTATTATTCAAGGCGATCACCGTCAAAAAGTTTTCCAATATTTAAAGCAGAAAGGATACAATAAGGTGAAACTTTAAGTACAAATTCCTATTAGCTATTCAAGCAATTATAATTTCAATATTTAAATACTAGTCGTTGATTTGCAAAAATCAACTAAGTTTAAATAAGCGAATAAAAATAGGCTTATAAAATACCCAACTGAAATTATTAGTAAAGAATTTCTAAGTTCAGTCTGGTTTTAAATTCTTGCACCAAGGGGTACTGTTCTGCAATTCGTTCAAATTTTTGCTTACTGTTTAACCGTAAATGAAGTGGCACATCTTCTTTTTCTCCAGCATCCACTAATATAGAAAACTGAATGGCCCTATTATTAAAGGTCTCCCAAATTTTTTCAAGTAAATTCATGCGCTCTTGTTCTACAAACTTTTGCGCAGTTAGCGCTGAAACGGTCACTGTAAAATGGAGTGGGTCTAAAATTTCTAAAATTGCTAATTTAAAAGTGCCATGGCAGGAATGCTTTAATGCATCTAGTAGATAAATGGTATAATCATCCCAGCATTTTTTTAGCGTATCCATTTCTAAAGGAATAGGCTCCTTTACTTCTTCAATATTATATTTTGAACCATACTTTTGTTGTAAAGCGGCTAATAAATTCTTTTTATTGCTACCATCATTAGCGTTCATCGTATCGGATGGGGGAGTGCTATTCGTACTTGTGGCCGTTGTGATTTTTTTGGCTGGTAATTCTTGCGATGTATGGTTGATCGCTTGGATGGGCTCCCTTAAATGATCATTTATGGATTGATCGGGTTCAATGGGCGTAACCGTTTTTGCTGGACGACTTGCGGGAGCTGCGGTTTCGATCATTAATTTGGCCTGCTCATTCACCACCATTTTACCTAATGGCAAAATGCGCTTTGTTTTTATGGGGTAGCTTACATCAACTAGTTTTTTTTTTACTAGTTCGCCTTCCTGCATACTTAATTCAATGGCTTGCTGTAAAAAATTGAGCTTAATTAATGCGAGCTCCACATGTAAACGTTTGTTGCGCGCCATTTTAAATTGAATCTCGGACTCATTTAAAATATTCAAAGCGCTAATTAAGTATGGGGTACTTGTAGTATTCGCAGTGTTAATATATTGCTCACGCCATCCTTCAATGGATTCTAATAAGTGTGCGCTCGCTGGATCCTTACATACCAATATATTTCTTATAAATCCTGCTAAACCATATAGCACCATGTCACCTTCAAATCCTTTTTGATTTATTTCATCATACAAGAGCATCGCGCTGGTTAAATCCTGCGCTGTTAAAAAACCCAATAATTTAAAATAGTAAGCCTCATCTAAAATATTTAAATGCTCAAGTGTATTTTCGTATGTTAAGGCGCCATTCGAAAAACTGACAATCTTATCTAAGATACTTAAAGCATCACGCATACAACCTTCACTTTTTTGCGCGATTAGCTGTAATGCATTTTTTTCTGCCTTAATTTTTTCCTTGCCAACAATTTCCTCCAAATGTAAAACGGTATCGTTGGAATTGATTCTTCTAAAATCGAATATTTGACAGCGACTTAATATGGTCGGAAGAATTTTATGTTTTTCAGTGGTCGCTAAAATAAAAATAGCAAATGGCGGTGGCTCCTCTAATGTTTTTAAAAATGCATTAAATGCACTTGAGCTTAACATGTGTACCTCGTCCACAATATATACTTTATACTTTCCGGCTTGTGGGGCAAAACGAACTTGCTCTACCAATGTTCTGATATCGTCCACTGAATTATTACTTGCCGCATCTAATTCATGAATATTTAAACTCGCCCCTTTTTCAAAGGAAACGCAGCTATCACAAGTATTACAGGCTTCCCCTTCCTTGGTAACTTTTGTACAATTAATTGTTTTGGCTAAAATACGCGCGCAGGTAGTTTTACCTACACCTCTTGGACCGCAAAATAAAAATGCATGCGCCAAATGATTGTTTAATATGGAATTTTTTAAGGTGGTCGTAATATGCGACTGTCCCACTACTGTACTAAAGTTTTGGGGCCTATATTTCCGTGCTGATACTATAAAATTTTCCATACTTGACGCGCAATATACACATTCAAAATCAAAACTTATATTCTATGAATTAAATGTTATCCCCCAATTTTCAAACAGGTAAAAATTAGCCACCTGTTTTATATTCCATGATGGGGTGACGCTCAAATGGATGTGATTTTGCGTCAAAAATGTACCTAAATGTGACCATTCTTCTGCTTGGAAGGGCATCCAAGCTTTTGTAAATATTGACCATTTTCGGGTTCCAATCGCCCGCCCAACCCATTTCGTATTGGTCGTACAATTTTATTTTATTTAATAGAATGTGGCAGGAGTTAATTAAAAAACTATCAATACCCAATGCTTGGTACTTGGGAACCACGCCAAAAGCTAAACCCGTTAATTTATTATTTTGTCCTGTCCATTTCATCCACAATAAGTGCAGTTTTTGCCATAGGCCTAATGCGCCATTAAAATATTTAAAGTATTGATTTACATCCGGGATATTAATAAACATAGCAATGGGCTCCTCCTTATAATAAGCAAACCAAATCACCCTTTCGTCCATGACGGCCTTTAAGGAGTTAAATAGTTTTAGAATTTGAGGCAGTGTGATGGCTTTTTCTTCTCCGTGTTGTGCCCATGCCGAATTATAGATGGTGACAAAATCTTGTGCATATTTTGCGAGCTTGTTTTTATCTAAATGAACGGCTGTATAATCAGGCTTAGCTTTGAACTTATGATACCTTTCTTCAAAGCGCGCTGGAAGTGGGGCAAGTAAATTTTTTCTATAATAATATTGGTTGTAATAATTTTCAAACCCGTAATTGGTTAAAAGGGCCTCATAATAGGAAGGGTTGAAAGACATGCCGTACATGGGTTCCGCTTCGAAACCCTCCACCATCAAGCCCCACCACTTATCTCTATCTCCAAAATTGATAGGCCCGTCCATGGCTTCCATACCATTTTGTTGCAGCCATAATTTTGCAGTGTCAAAAAGCAAATTCGCACATTCCTGCTCATTAATACAATCAAAAAACCCAATACATCCAACGGGGTATTCGGTTCCTTTGTTTTTATAATCTTTGTAATAAAATGCGGCAATTCTTCCAATGGTTTTACCATCCGCATTTTGTAAAAGCCATCTTGCCGCGTCGCCGTTTTGAAATAATTTGTTGTTATTGGGATCAAATACTTGTTTGACCTCATTGTCTAAGGGGCGAATATAATTGGCATTGTGCTGATTTAATTCGGCATTAATGGCTAAAAATGCTTTTTCAGTAGCGGCTGATTTTACTTCAATAATATTCATTGCTACAAATTAAAATATTTTTAATACACTCAATGCAAAAATTCCTGCAGTTTCTGTCCTGAGTCGTGTAGGGCCTAGTTGGATGGGGGTGTAATTATTTGAAATAGCCGTTGCAATTTCGGAACTTGAAAAATCGCCTTCTGGACCAATTAATAAATTAACGGCATCTGGTGCTAAAATTTCTTTGATATTTTTTTTCTCACTGTGTTCACAGTGCGCTATTAAATTTACCGATGCTTTATGCTTATGTATAAAGGCATCAAATTCGATTGGTTCGCAGAGTAAAGGAAGCCATGCTTGTTGGCTTTGGATCATGGCAGATTGCAAAATATTTTGCATGCGATCCATTTTGAATCTTTCATGGATAGTGCGTTCGCAAATAATTGGCACAATTTGATAAATGCCCATTTCGGTTGCTTTTTCAAAAAGCCATTCTAGGCGAACTGCATTTTTTAATAAGGAAATACCCAAGGTAATTTTTTGATTTGTTGCAGCGAAACTTTGATGACGCTGAATGCTCACAATGCTATTGGTTTTATGTGCAGTTTGAATGGTTGCATTAAAAACAGCGCCCATGCCATTGGTAATATCGATATTGGCTCCTTCATGCATTCTTAAAACTTGTACGCAATGCTTACTTGTTTCCGGACTGAGTGTAAACTGATTTACGCCGATGGTAAGTGTAGGCTCGTAAAAATAGGGTACAGGCATGGGTGTAAGTTTGAAAAAATATTAGGCAAGTCGAAAGCTATAAAATTATTTACGCACCTTAAAAATAACTTTTCTTATTAAAAGGGTTGGTCTTCGTCATTGATGCCTTCATCAAATTCGCCACCATTCATTTTACTTCCTTGTATAAAAAAGCGGCCGCCGTCGTTGCTTGTATTTCCTGGGAGTGAGGAAACAGGCTTGTAATTACTGCCCAATCCTGGTATACCACCTTCTCCATCCCATTCTTCAAAACGTTGAATATCTAAGCGCGCTCTTAATTTAATTAAATCCAATGAACCATTACGGTGTTTGGCAATCCTGATATGGGTTTCACCTTGTGTACTTTCGCCCATTTCATTACTCATTACCTCGTAATATTCGGGACGATAAATAAACATAACCATGTCCGCATCTTGTTCAATCGCACCTGATTCTCTCAAATCACTCAATTGCGGCATCTTACTTTCTTTTCTTGTCTCTACCGCACGACTCAACTGAGATAAAGCAATGATTGGAATATTTAATTCTTTGGCCAACGCCTTTAAACTTCTTGATATATTACTAATTTCTTGTTCTCTGTTTGAATTACGATCCCCCAAGCCACTCATTAATTGCAAGTAGTCAATGATGATTATTTTAACCTGGTGTTTGTTCACTAACCTACGGGCCTTTGCCCTGAATTCAAAAATGTTCAAAGCCGCTGTGTCATCAATATAAATAGGGGCAGATTCTAATCGCTTAATACCTTTTGCATGCAATTGTTGGTATTCGTAATCCTCTAATTTACCTCTTGAAATTTTCTCCATTTTAATTTCACTCTCCGCACTCAAAATACGTTGTACCAATTGAGAGGCGCTCATCTCCAAACTAAAAAAGCCAACCGGTTGTGGTTTTGTAGGATGCAATGCAGCATTACGTGCAAGGTTCAATGCAAATGCAGTTTTACCTACGGAAGGTCGCGCCGCTAAAATAATTAAATCGGTGGGTTGCCAACCATACGTAATTCTATCCAAGCTGGCAAAGCCACTTGGTACACCAGATATTTCATCTTTCTTCGTTCTTAATTCATCAATTCTTGTAATCGCAGTTGCCAACGCAAATCCAATATCAACGAAATTTTTCTTTAAATAGTTGTTGGTGATGTTAAACATTTTTGTTTCACTATCATCAAGTAAATCAAAAACATCCGTACTGTCCTCATAGGCATTCGCAATCACTTCCCCACTAATTCTAATTAATTCTCGTTGAATAAATTTTTGCAAAACAATTCTTGCGTGGGCATCAATATTCGCAGTAGAAACAACAACATTGGTTAATTTAGAAATATAATAAGCACCCCCAACAATGTCCAAATTTTCCTGCATCCTTAATTCCTCCACCACCGTCAACATATCAATGGGCATGTTTTTTTGTTGCAAACTCTGCATCGAACGATATATCATTTGATGCGATTCAACATAAAAACATTCTGGTTTCAAAATTTCTGTCACCGTGTCAAATGCACTTTTTTCTAATAAGATGGCACCTAATACCGCTTCTTCTAATTCGCGCACCTGAGGTGGAATTTTTCCATACATCATACTGCTAATATCAACATTGGCAGTTTTCTTTTTGGTACGATTGGTATTTATATTGGGTAAAGCCATAATGATAGATGAATAAGATTGGTTGAATTTCTACTGCGAAAATCAAACCAAATTAGCAATTCAAGAAATTTAGTTTTGCAATGCCCTTATTCACAGTGCTTCGCTATCTAATATCCACAATAAAAGGGGGTTATTCACGGGATTTCCACTACCATTTTGTGCTTATCCACCTTGACCAGTCTGAAGGGTCAAAAAGGGGCTATTTTGTAGGGGCTATTTTTTACCTAAAAAGCACTCAAAAATTTGTACTTTTGGAGCTATACCATAAAGATGCAATATGACGATTAGTTATCGCTGGCTGAGTGAATATTTACCCCAAACGGTGCGCCCGGAAGAATTATCTAATATCCTAACCTCCATAGGGTTGGAAGTAGAGTCATTAGAAAATTTTGAAAATTTCAAAGGCGGACTTGCAGGATTAGTCGTTGGGGAAGTATTGGAAGTGATACCACATCCAAATGCAGATAAATTAAAATTGACCAAAGTAGATACGGGCGGGGCGGCGCCTTTAGGGATTGTTTGTGGTGCATCCAATGTAATGGTGGGTCAAAAAGTGGTGGTCGCTGTTGTGGGTACTACGATTTATCCAAAAGGGAAGGAGCCCATGACCATGAAATTAGCCAAAATTAGGGGTGAACAAAGTGAAGGGATGATTTGTGCCGAAGATGAAATTGGCGTATGTGATGACCATGCTGGAATTATTGTGTTGGATGCTGCAATCAAAGCAGGCACTCCGGTTGCTGAAATTTACGAATACTATCAGGATTGGATTTATGAAATTGGTTTAACACCCAACAGAATGGATGCAATGAGTCACTATGGTGTTGCAAAAGATGTATGTGCTTATTTATCTTATCATCAAAGTCCTGTTAGTGCAGTAAGTCCATTCACACAAAATTTGGTACATGATAAATCAGTAGGGTCATTTAAAGTTTTGATTGAAGATGATAAAGGGTGTGCACGTTATAGTGGGTTAGTCATTGAAGGTGTAACTGTAAAAGAATCACCTACGTGGTTAAAAAATAGATTACAAAGTATTGGGGTACGTTCCATTAATAATATCGTGGACATCACGAATTATATATTACATGAAACCGGACAACCACTGCATGCGTTTGATGCTAGTGAGATCAAAGAAAACAAAGTAGTCGTAAAAAAATATGCTGCAGGTACTAAGTTCACTACACTCGATGGGGTAGAACGAACTTTACAAGCCAATGATTTAATGATTACAGATGGCGCAAAGCCATTGTGTATTGCGGGTGTTTTTGGCGGTTTACAAAGTGGGGTAAAAGCGACGACCACAAATATATTTTTAGAAAGTGCTTGGTTTGAAAATGTACATATTCGTAAAACCTCATTACATCATGGCCTTCGGACTGATGCTGCAACGCGTTTTGAAAAAGGAGTAGATGTGGATGGTACGGTCAAAGTATTATTGCGTGCTGCAAAAATGATACAGGAAATTGCAGGTGGAAAATGTAGTGAAGTGGTAGATGTATATCTAAATCCTGCTAAAAAAGCGGTCGTACATTTAAGTTTTAGTTATCTAAAAAAATTAAGTGGTAAAACGTATCCAGTAGATAAAGTAAAAACAATACTTACTAGTTTGGGTTTTGAAATAAGCAACGAAACTTTGGATGGTATTGAATTAGCAGTACCTTACCACAAGCCTGATATTAGCATACCCGCTGATATTGTAGAGGAAGTTTTACGTATTGATGGTTTGGATAATATTGAAATTCCAAGTGTTATTACCATGAGTCCTTCCATTGATCCATTAGAGAAAAAAGAAAAGTTCAAAGATAAAATTGCACAGTTTTTAGTGGGCCGTGGCTACACAGAAATATTAACGAATTCAATTACCAATAGTGCTTATTTTTCAGAAGAAGTATTGGCAGGTGCCGTAAAAATGTTGAACAATTTAAGTGCTGATTTAGATGTGTTGCGTCCCTCCATGTTAGAAACAGGTTTGGAAACGATTGCCTATAATTTGAATCGACAACTAAGTTCAATTTCATTATTTGAAATTGGAAAAGTGTATGGACAATCCTCCAAAGGTGCTTATTATGAATCTGAACAATTGTCCATTTATCTTTCTGGAAAACAACAACAAGATGGTTGGAGAACCAAAGGAATATTGTCTGATTTCTTTGTTGCAAAAGGAGCAGCCACTGCAATTTTTAATTTATTAGGCATACAGGGCGGAGAATGGAAGCAAACAAGTGCCAATCAAATTGATTATATCGTTAGTAAAAAAACGACAGGTACTTTGCAAGCCATTGGTGCGAAAAAATTACAAGCCTTTGGTATAAAGCAACCCGTTTTTTATATCCAATTTGACCTTGCTAATTTGTTTACGATTTATCAAAGCAAGCAGGTGGTGTACCAGGAAATATCTAAATATCCTTCTGTGGAAAGGGATCTGGCATTAGTGATTCCGCAGGATACCAAGTATGAGGCTATTGAAGCCTGTGTAAAGGAAGCGAAATTGGAAGCATTAAAAGAGTCGCGTGTATTTGATATTTTCGAGAGTGATAAATTAGGTGCCCAGAAAAAATCGGTAGCCATTAATTTTGTATTTAACACCGCAGATAAAACATTGACGGATGCTGAAATTGATACTATGATGAAAAAGTTGGTACAATTATTTGAAAAAAATCTTTCCGCAGAAGTTAGAAAATAACTAAATTCAATTTGTTAAAAATATATCATGCTTGCTTTAAAAATATCCCTTGAACAGTTACAAGAAAAATTACAGCTTTTAATTAAGCAGTATGGGGTATTGGATAAGGAAAACCAACAGCTTAAAGCAGCGGTAACGAAGCAGGAAAATAAGAACAAGGAGTTACTCGAACAATTGAACGCATCCAAACATCAGTTAACAGCTTCTAGGATGCATCAATCTGAAATGAATCCCGCTGATAAGGAAAAGTGGGTGAAGCAAATTGATCAATATATTAAGGAAATTGATACTGCAATTAAAAACCTGAATCCATAAGCCATGTCAGACAACACTGAAAATGTGGACTTGATCCCTATTAATATTACCATTGCTGACAGGTCCTATCGTGTAAAAATAGCTGCCAAGGATGAGGAGGCGGTTCGCAAAACGGCCGCAATAATCAATCAAAAGATGGTCGAATTTAAAAATGCCTATGCCGGTAAGGATCAGCAGGACTATATTTCTATGGTTTTATTGTGGTTTACCACCGAGCAGCAAAAAACAGGGTCCAACCTATATGAGATTGAAACAGCCCAAAAACAGATTGAGGTCCTCACTAATTGGGTAGATAAAGCGCTGTCTGCTTCATAAATTACCCCCCAACGACTCCATTCTTTCCATTATTTGATTATCTTCGTAGCGGAACCTTTGACGCATTATAGAAAATCGAAATACGTCATCTTGTAATTTTTGTGTGAACGAAGCTTGCTATAGGTGATTATCAATGATTTATGTATAATATAGGA
>JBIIRW010000048.1:0-14066 GCA_044341385.1 Sediminibacterium sp.
TTTTATAGGCATCTCGATCTGTAATTTCAAAATCCCATAACCCATTTAAATTAAGCCAATCCCTACGAACCAATTGTGGCCTTGGATATTCCTTCCAAACATTTTCTGGGGTAACCGCATTGGCCCATTTTGTCATTATTTTACCTGGAACTGGTGCCCAATTCTGCGCTTGCATGTTTGAATATTGTAATAACAATACCAATAGTGAAATGACTTTTATTCTATTTTTCATAATAAACGACTCAGGGATTAACCGCACTTTATAAACTGTTTAAATATATATAATATTTGTTGATTTAGATGAAATCAATAAGTCGTTCTACCCTTGAAGTACGCAAAGGATCCAATTTATACATGTCTATAAAATTTACTATGACTAAAAAATTAGTATATTTAGTAAGATAAAGTTGACCATTATCAAATATGAATATAAACGTTCCTCTTATGGCAATGAAAAATAAAAAGCTTCTTATCTTACTTAGCTACCTCATTTTTATAGTTGCTGCATGCAATAACAATTCCTATACACCTCCAAACGTTGCATTCACCATGGATGAATCAATGTTACCCGCATATGAAAAAGACATTGACCATAAAGGAATACTAAACACCATCCAACGCAATCAAGAGGAAGCCTTCATGGATGGAAAAAAAATTTACAATAGTAATTGTATTAATTGTCACGGTACACCCAAACAGGAAGGATCCTTACCTACTGCATTTAAATATTGGAAAGACAGTTTTAAAGTAGGTAAAGACCCCTATGCCATATACCAAACTTTAACGCGAGGTTATGGTGGAATGCCTCCTCAAACGGCATTAACCCCTACTGAAAAATACAATGTCATTCATTACATTAGAGAAGAATTTATATTGAAACAAAATAAAGCGGCTTACTTTAATATTGATTCTAATTACTTGGCAAGTTTACCTGTCGGTAAATCCAAAGGGCCGAGTAGCATTAAAAAAGAAGGTTGGTTAGAAATGGATTATGGAAACTTTTTAATCAATACCTATGAATTAGTTGAAGCCAATGCCAAACCAAGAGAAATCTCAGGTGCCCCTTCTCCATTAAAAGATGAAAATTTGGTGAATGCCAATTTCGCATACAAAGGAATTGGGGTTCGTTTAGATGAAGGCCCAGGTGGTATTGCCGCAGGTAAAGCTTGGATGATTTTTGATCATGATTTGATGCGAATCGCAGGCGCATGGACAGGCAAAGGTTTTATTGACTGGGAAGGAATTCTTTTTAATGGGCAACATAATATTTCACCCCGCACTATTGGAGAACTTCAATATGCAACACCAGTAAGTCCTAGTTGGGCAAACCCCGCAAATGGTTCATTCGTTGATCCGCGTTTTAAAGCAGTAGATAATAGAAGATTTGGGCCACTACCTCGAACTTGGGCACAGTATAAAGGGCTTTATCACTTTCAAGATAAACTTATCATATCCTATAGCGTGGGTAATTCATCGGTACTTGAAAAACTATCATTAGAAGGCACTACTGAAATGCCCATTTTTGCACGCACTTTAAATATGACTGCTTCAAACACCAACTTAAAAATGAGGGTTGCACCCATCAATACAAATGTTGCACTTATAGGCACTGATGCAGAAATAAAAAAAGAAAATGGATTTTTTGTATTAAATATTCCAGCAGCTAAAAAGATTAACATTAAACTATTAATTGCCAATCAGAAAATTAAAAATTTTGATGTACTAACAAAAACATCACAAAAACCAGAAAACCTTTTATTATACACCAATGGAGGTAAACCACAATATGCCCAAAAATTAATTACGAAAATTACCAAAGGGAATCAACCTGGTGCATTTAAAGTAGATAGAATGGAACTCCCCTACCAAAGCCCTTGGAAAAATCAAATGCGATTAAGTGGTATTGATTTTTTGGCGGACAGAAATAAAGCAGTCATATGCTCCACGGATGGTGATGTTTGGTTAGTTGAAGGGGTTCTTCAACAAGAAGGAAAATTAACTTGGAAACGAATTGCTTCGGGTTTATTTCAGCCCTTGGGCATTAAAATAGTTGATAAAAAAATATTTGTCACCTGCCGAGATCAACTTGTAAAATTGCATGATCTTAATGGTGATGAAGAAATTGATTATTATGAAAGTTTTAATAGTGATCATCAAGTAACCAATCATTTTCATGAATTTGCTATGGGCCTTCAAACAGATAAAGAAGGAAATTTTTACTATGCGAAAAGTGCCAGACACGCAAGGCGTGCACTAGTACCACAACATGGTACCCTACTTAAGGTATCTAAAGATGGCCAAGAAACGAGCATTGTTGCGCATGGCTTCAGGGCAGCCAACGGGGTATGTATTAATCCTGATGGAAGTTTTATTGTCACAGACCAAGAAGGTCACTGGAATCCAATGAATAGAATTAATTGGGTAACTCCCACCAACAAATTTTACGGAAATATGTACGCATATAATCCGTCATCAGATAGCTCAGATACTGGCATGGAACCACCCTTGACCTGGGTAGAAAGAGATATTGATCGCTCCCCTTCTGAATTACTTTGGGTGGATAGTAAGGCCTGGGGGCCACTCAATGGAAGCTTACTTAGTTTTTCATACGGTTATGGTAAAGTATTTATTGTACCCCATGAAAAAATTGGCAATCAAATGCAAGGGGGTGTTTTTGAATTACCCATCCCCACTTTTTCAACTGGCGTAATGCGTGGGAGATTTAATCCAGGTGACGGTCAATTATATGCTTGTGGCTTATCTGCATGGGGATCAGCGCAACCGGAATTAGGTGGATTTTATCGCATTAGATATAATGGCGAAAAAACGATTGTACCATTATCACTCCATGTATTGGCTAATGGCATTCGCATTAAATTCTCCCATGAATTAAATAAAAATAATGTAGAAGATATTAAATCCTATCAAGTACAAACTTGGGATTTAAAAAGGTCAAGAAAATATGGCTCTGATCATTACAATACAAAAGCGCTTATCGTTAAAAATGCAACTTTAAGTAAAGATAGAAAAGAGATATTCCTAACCATCATGGATGTAAAACCGACGAATGTTATGGAGGTAAAATTCCAATTTTTAGATGACACAGGAAAGCCAGTTAAAGGACTCATTCAAAATACCATTAATCAAATTGGAAAGTAAGTTAACGCGCTACTTTAAATCCACATTGCAATAATTTATTTTCAATGCATCCATGACAGGAATGTGCTTTTTAACTCTATCCGAAAAAGCAACATAATTTTTTGGACGCTTGGGTGACCATCCTATTTCAGCCAAGGCCAATGCTCTTGGGAACGTCATATATTCCGCATAAGCCGGTGTTCCAATATATTCAGTCCATAAATTAGCTTGTACACCTACAATATGTTTTGCTTCTGCTTCTGTTAATTCTGGCAAATCTGGTTCAAAGGAATAACATTTTGATAACGGTAAATTACCGCCAATGGCCAATGGTTGTGTTTTAGGATCTGCTTGATAATAATCCAAATAGAAAAAATTATTCGGTGACATGACTACATCATGATTTAATTTAGCTGCTTCAATGCCCCCTGCAGTACCTCTCCATGACATCACCATTGCATTCGGCGAAAGTCCTCCTTCTAAAATCTCATCCCATCCTAGCATCTTTTTACCTTTTGAAGTGATGAATTTATCTATCCTTCCAATAAAATAACTTTGTAGTTCATGCTCATCTTTCAATTTCAATTTTTTAATTAAATCCTGACAAAACCTACTTTCTTTCCATTGTTTTTTAGGACACTCATCTCCACCAATGTGTATATATTGGCCAGGAAATAAAGCCATCACTTCCGTAAGTATATCCTGCATAACTGTAAAAGTTTCCTCACGTGGACATAAAACATCTTCAGATACCCCCCATTTTGTAGCCACTTCATAAATTTTATCTGGATTGCAACCCAATTGCGGATAGGCTGCTAACAATGCTTGAGAATGTCCTGGCATTTCAATTTCAGGAATGATGGTAACAAATTTTTTTGAAGCATAGGCTACCACTTCCTTAATATCATTCTGCGTATAAAAACCACCGTAAGGTGTTTTGTCAAATTTCATATCCTTGTAAGCACCCACCATACTCTCTTTTCTAATGGAACTTATACTGGTCAATAATGGATATTTTTTAATTTCAATTCTCCAACCTTGGTCTTCTGTTAAATGCCAATGAAACGTATTTAATTTATATACTGCCATTAAATCAATATAGCGTTTGATAAAATCGACAGAATAAAAATGTCTACCCGCATCTAACATTAAACCACGATAATTGAATCTAGGGGCATCTTCCACTTGGCAAGCCGGCACTGTTGCTATTATATTTGACTTTACCGCTGTATAAACTTGTGCAGGCATTAATTGAAACAAGGATTGCAATGCGTAAAAAGCACCTTTCCCATTTTTGGATTGAATGGTAATATTTTTAGTAGTAATATTTAATTGATACGCTTCATCACCCAATTGGTCATTTTGCACAAAAAAGATACCATTTGATTTTAAAGAACCAGCTTTTATAGGTAATGCAATATCAAAGGAAGCTTTTAATTGCTCAGCAAGCATTTTAGCTACAGATGTAATATCATTATCCTTAGCGATTACTGTAATAGCAGTATTTGACTTAAATGAATACACTCCAGTAGCAGGTATTAATTTTTGTGGTTCAGGGATGATTGTATACTGATTTTGTGAGAAAGCAGTTACTGAAACACAGGCAACTAAAAAGGATAAAATAAATGATTTCATAGGTTTTGATATTTACATAACAATATTAATTAATTTAACTGTGATTACAAGTCATTTAATAAATATAATAGCTACGACCCTTCTTTCTTGAAATAAATAGATAAACAGTTGATAACTATCGCAAAATGTATTAATTTAATACTCCTAACTAAAAGGTTTTATCAATTTTAACTACTTGAATTATGAAAGTTTTATTCGCTTTATCCCTATTATGTGCAACCACTGTCATGGGACAAAAATCAACCGTGGAAGCATGGGAAACCATGTTTAATGGCAAGGATTTAACTGGATGGACACCCAAAATTAGGTATGCAAAATCTGGTGAAAATGTTAAAAATACATTTCGAGTAGTAGATGAAAAGTTGGTGGTGAGTTATGACCAATATGATAGTTTTAATGAGCAATTTGGACATTTATTTTATAATAAAAAGTTCAGCTATTACCGCATTAAATTACAATACCGCTTTACAGGTGAGCAAGCCAAAGATGGCCCAGGTTGGGCTTATCGAAATAGTGGCATCATGATACATGGACAATCTCCTGAATCCATCGGTAAGGATCAGGACTTTCCCGTATCCATTGAAGTTCAATTATTGGGAGGCAATGGCAAGGAAAAACGCACTACCTGTAACCTATGTACACCTGGAACAAATGTAGTGATGAATGGTAAAGTATTTACACCCCATTGTATTAATTCCACTTCAGATACTTATCATGGTGATCAATGGGTAAACGCAGAGGTAATTGTATTAGGTGATTCAATTGTGCAACATTTCGCCAATGATAAAATGGTGTTGTCTTATGAAAAGCCGCAAATTGGTGGCGGAAATGTAAGTGGTCAGGAAAATATTTTTGGCACCAGTGGCCAGTTATTAACAGAAGGAACTATTTCATTACAAAGTGAAAGTCACCCTGTTGAATTTAAAAGTATTAAAATTTTAAATTTAGAAGGCTGCATGGATCCTACAGCTAAAAATTATAAAACCTACTTTATAAAATCAAAACCAAGCGATTGTCGTTATTCCAAAAAAGAGAAATAGCAAATTTAATCCGCTTTATTTTTTCCTTTGACAAAAACTTTTACGCCATTCTGCTTTGTCCAAAGCTCATATTCTGCAATCATTTCATTTAATAATGTAGTATTGGTTTTGGCTAAATTATTGGATTCTGTCAAATCCATTGACATATCATATAATTCCCAGGCGGCATCTTCCACATCCTTAACTATTTTCCAATTACCTTTTCGCATTGCCTTATTTCCCACATGTTCCCAAAAATAAGTTTCTGGTTGCATGGCTTTGCCATTCCATAAATAACTTAAACTTTGACCGGGTAAATTATTAATTGGAACGCCTGCTAATTCTAAACTTGTGGGTAATAAATCAATGATATGGCCTACGCCCTCGTTAAATCCTGTCTTAGCTTTAATTTTTGCAGGCCATTGTATTATGCAAGGCGTTATCATACCACCTTCATGCATAAATTTTTTGTACTTTCTGAATGGCGTATTGGAAACATTGGCCCAAGGATAATCATACGTTACATAAGAACCTTTCGCTCCAATAGGCACATTTTTATCATTGAAATTACGACCATCCACATTTTCAGCACAGCCCCCATTATCAGACATAAAAACAATAAGCGTATTGTCATATTGTTTGTTTGCTTTTAAAGTAGCAATCAATCGACCAATATTTTGATCCATACGATCAACCATTGCAGCATATACAGCCATTTTTCTTACCCATTGTTTTTTATCAGCAACCTTATCCCAATCTTCAATATCAGCTGGCCTTTCGGTTAATTGATAACGTTTGTCAATTAAACCTAACTGAATCATTTTTTTATATCGATTCGTTCTTGTTACATCCCAACCTTGTTCATATAATTTTTCATATTTCGCAATATCTTGTTCATACGCATGAATCGGAAAATGTGGCGCAGTATAAGCTACATATAAAAAAAAGGGATTCGCTGCATGTTGTTTTTTTTGATCATTTAAATATTGAATCGCATAAGATGTAAACGCATCCGTTAAATAAAAACTATCCTTAGGTATTTCAAATTCCTTATCATCTAAAACAATATGTCGTTTCCCTATTTCTTGTGGAATAATTTCATAATAGCTAGATGCCCCTGAAATCAAACCAAAGTAATGCTCAAAGCCTCTCGTTAATGGCCAATGTTGTGCGCGTTCCCCTACATGCCACTTCCCTGTCATATAGGTATTATAACCATTTGCTTTCAAGGTTTCCGCAATGGTTGGATACTTTGGATCTAAATAACCCTGGTAAGTTCCTGTTTGTAGGGGTGCAGTTTCAGGGCTGACCATTTCACCCATTCCTACTGTATGTGGAAACTGCCCAGTTAACAAAGAGGCCCTTGTTGGACAACATCTTGCATTATTATAAAAACTTCTAAGCTTAATTCCATTGGCAGCTATCTTATCCAAATTTGGTGTTTTAATTTCACTTCCGTAGCATCCAATATCAGAATAACCCATATCATCCGCCAATATATAAATGATATTAGGTCGTTGGGGTATGGTATCATTGGCGCTTGCAAATAGGGATAAGAATAAAAAAATAAAAAGCAATGATTTACTTTTCATGAATGAATTTATTTTTAGGGATCTATTTTGATGAACCATAATTGTTGTATTATTTTTTTATAAAGGCTGGATTATACTTAGCTCTTTTTTTAAACCCTTCAAAAGGACGCATTAAACCAAAACGAGGATAACTATCAAAAATATCACCATTCCCTAATACACGAGGATCACCCTGTGTTGTTAAGGATTGGTCCAATTTACTTTTTAATTGCGCTTTAATTTTTGCTACACTTGCTTGTCCAGATAGATCATTTAAACAAAAAGGATCTTTTAGAACATCATATAGTTCCTCCGAATTCCTTTTCTCAAATCCCTTTTTAAAAAGCTTGGCATAACTTGCTTTGTTTTTTATCATGAATGATTTTGTAGGTGAATTATCAATATCCTCATACCCCTCTAATATGGGTTTCATATCTGCTTTCTTTTCTGTTGATTCCACTTTATCCAAACTTGCAGGATCTCCTGCTGGCCATCGATCTGTTTTAAAATTTTCAATATATAAATAGTTATTCGTACGTATTGCCCTAGCTGGATAACCAACATTGTCAGGCCTTGCATGTGAATGCCTTTCCCTCCCTGTTAAAATGAATGACCTTGAAGTATCAATGATTCCTGATTTACTACTAGAAAATATAGGTACCAATGATTTGCCAGTAATGCCTTCAAAATGTTTTATACCTGCCATATCCAAAAAGGTTGGTGCTAAATCAATTAAACTAACTAGATCATTCACCTTTCTTTGCTTGCCATTAATACCGGGGCCACTGATGGCTAAGGGTACATGCACTCCATATTCTTGTAAATTCGCTTTTGCATATGGAAACGCCATTCCGTTATCAGCAGTAACTACTATAATCGTGTTGTCCAATTCACCAGCTGCTGCTAACATTTTTATGATCTTATTTAACTGCTTATCAAACCACTCAATTTCAAGTGCATAGTCGAGCATATCATTTTTTACAACTTCAGTATTGGGTAAAAATGAAGGCACAGATACACCATTAACGTCAAGCCCTGATTTTGCGCCAGAACCTTCCTCGTAATCTCGATGTGGTTCCTTGGATCCATACCAAAAGAAAAATGGTTGATCCGCAGGTTTTTGTGATAAAAATTCCTCAAAATTAGAAGCATAATCTGTCTTACTTATTCCTGTTGTTGGTACTGTTGTAAATACTTTCCGATTATATTCAGGTCCTACTGGGTTTCGCTTCCAACCTGCATCAATAAAATTACCTGGATCCCAAGGTTTACCAGTGAAACCAATAAAATAACCAGACGCTTCCAATGCAGTTGTAAATACAGGGAATTTATTTGGAAAATAACTTGCATGCGTTCCAGCTTCTTCTAATTGCCAGATTTGTCTGCCCGTTAATATAGCAGCCCTTGATGGACTACATTGTGGCGCAGCAACAAAAGCATTATTAAAAAGTATACCATTCGCAGCAACACGATCAAACGCAGGTGTATGGTATATTTTTTGACCATAAATGGAAGTATGCGGATAAGACTGATCATCTGCAATGGCAAATAAAATATTGGGAGGTCGTTTGCTTGTTTTTTTTGTTTGTGCAGTAATTTCATTGGTTTGAAATAACGACAAAATAAGCAAGGCCAAAAAACAAGTTAATTTATTCATTTTCATACGCATTAAATTACACATTATATAAATAATCAACAAAAGATAACCCTTCTATTTTAGCTTTTACATGATAATAATTGCGCCGAAATTATGTGCATGAATAATTGAATTAAATCCGATGGCATTTTAATAAAATTGAATATCTTGTTAGTACAAATCAATGAAATAACGCATGATGAAATTTAATAATCTATACAAGAAAATCTTAGTTTCCATTTGCATTATGGGAATGACTACGTCCTATGCGCAACAGCGACCAAATGTGATTGTTATTTATTCAGATGATCAGGGTGCGATTGATTTAAATTGCTATGGAGCGAAAGACTTATTAACGCCCAATATTGACAAATTCGCTGCAAGCGGAACCATGTTTACGCAATTTTACGCTTCTCCTGTTTGTTCTCCATCCAGGGCTTCCCTACTTACAGGCTTAAATCCACAACGCGCAGGCCTTCCTGGAAATGCTTCTGAAACAAATGGTGATGTTGGTTTGCCTAATGACCGATATACGCTTGCTGAACTTTTTAAGAGTGTGGGATATAATACGGCACATATCGGGAAATGGCATTTAGGTTATAAAACTGAAATGCGCCCTAATGCGCAAGGCTTTGATTATTCTTTTGGGCACATGGTTGGATGTATTGATAACTATTCACATTTTTTTTATTGGAATGGTCCAAACAAACATGATTTATACAGAAATGGAAAAGAAGTATTTTATCCAGGTCAATACTTCCCAGACTTAATGGTGAAAGAAGCTGGCGAATTCATGGAGAAATCTCAGCAAAGTCCATTTTTCATGTACTTCGCAATTAATATGCCGCATTATCCTTACCAAGGAGATCCAAAATGGTTGGAATACTATAATAAAAAAGGAGTTCCATACCCACGTAATTTGTATGCCGCATTCATGACCAGCTTAGACGACAAAATTGGCGACTTACTTCAAAAAGTGAATGCACTTGGACTTACCAATAATACCATTATAATTTTTCAATCCGACAATGGCTATTCAACGGAAGAGCGTGCACATTTTGGCGGCGGTAGTGCAGGAGTATATCGTGGTGCGAAAGCAAGTTTATTTGAAGGAGGTATTCGTGTTCCTTCTATTATTAGTTGGCCTGGTAAAGTTCCAAAAGGACAAGTTCGTAATCAATTTGCTGTTAATACAGACTGGTTCCCTACCCTTGCTGAATATTGTAATATCAAATTACCGCGCAACGATTTAGATGGGAAAAGTTTGGTATCTGTCATCAATAGTGCAGCTGCTGAAACAATGCATCCAGAAGGATACTGCTGGGAATTTAAAAAAATGTGGGTGGCAAGAAAAGGAAAATGGAAATTGATGGGTAATCCAGTGGACACTTCAAATAAAGGAACATTGAACGATACCGATATTTTATTTTTAGTTGATTTAGAAGCTGACCCTTCAGAATCGACCAATGTCGCAACAAGTCACCCTGATATTGTCAACGAATTAAAAACACAATATCAAAATTGGGGAAAGAACAATAAAAATAAATAAGCCTTACTTCACTAAATATTTTATAAAGGGATCTTTGTACTCCGTAGCCCATGAGAATAATTGTGCCCTGCAATTTTTTAATGCACTTGTGTATTTGGGGTCGTCAATTAAATTAACCATCTCTCCCGGATCGTTTACAATATCGTATAATACTTCAGACTTTTCTCCATAATTATAAATCCAATATTTAAATTGCTTGTTTCTAAGCATTCTGCCTTCTGGATTTAATGGTTGCCCATTCATGGGTGCACCTTGTGATAATTTATCTGAAACAACAATATAATCACGATTGGGAATTTGACTTATTTGTTTAAATGCACTTGCTAAGCTTTTCCCTTTCGAAGTCACCGGAATAGGGATACCCGCAAAGTCACAAATAGTAGGTATTACATCAATGCCTGATTGCACAAACACCTCCGACTTTAATTGCTTCCCATTATTATAACTCATGATGAAAGGCACTTTGGAAGCCTCTTCATAAAAAACTGTTTTTTGATTCCAACGGTGTGCCCCCTGTAAATCACCATGATCACTTGTAAACACAATCAAGGTATTTTTATCTAACCCTTTTTGACGCATGATATTTAAAACCTTACCTATTTCTGCATCTACCTTTTCTACTAATCTGTAATAGGACCAAATATATTCCCGCCATTTTTGATCCGTAAAATTCCCAACAGGGAATGCAGGATTTGCTTGAATTAGCTTGCGCATCATCGCCATAAATTCGGTCTCATTTTTCGAAGGCAACGCATTCGCCCTTAACGGTGGTAATTGTTCCTCACTAGGGGGATTTCCAATATCGCCATCAGGTAAATTATCTCCTCTTGCCCATTGACAAATATTATGTGGATTTAAAAAAGACATGACTAATAAAAATGGCTTCTCCCTTTTTAATTCAAAAAAATATTTGGCATAATTAGGTAATAAACTATCCGTGCCATTTCCTTTTTTATTGGACATATAACTGAAGCCATGGGTTTCGGCTTTGTTACGATCATAGGGTAAATGCCATTTGCCAATATACCCGGTTTCATAACCTGCATTTTTAAAAATGGTTCCCATGGAAGGAAAAGTAACTGGATCAATTAAAGTGTCATCATTATTTTGAATACCTAACTCATGTGGATACCTTCCAGTAAATATGGAACTTCGCGAAGGCACACATAAAGGATTTGCACAATAGGCATTGGTAAAGCGTACACCATGACTTGCTAAATAATCGATATTGGGCGTATTAATAAACTTAGTCCCTAAATTAATACTCATGGTTTCAGCAGACAACTCATCTGTCATGATAAAAAGCACATTGGGCTTTTGTTGCGCAAAAACAGTTACGGAAAGCAATACCAATAAATTAATAATTGCAACACTGATTGAAAATTTAAAACGCATACCCCTTTTATTTAAAATTATTTACAACAAAAATTATAAATCATCATCGTCTTCCCCCTTTTTCTTCTTTACTTTAATTACAGGTTTTGCCACTAATTCAGGTCGTACCATTTGCTTAAATACCCCTCTGAAAATGGCTATGAGTTTTTGTTGTTCTGGATGCAACTCTTTTTCGAGAATTTTATTTTTTTCTAAAGGATCTTTGAGCACATTATATATTTCTCCAGTTTCGTATAATTTCCATTCTTTATTATGTACAAATCTTGCACTTGGGAAATCGCCTTTTTTAGGATCATAATGCGCAAACAACCAATCCCTTGGTGTATATTTTTCACCCAAAAGTTGTGGCATTAAACTGACACCGTCAGTAATAAATCCATTAGGCAAGGTAATATTTGCCGCATCCGCCATGGTTGGTAAAAAATCGGTGAAGTCAACTAAATTTTTATTGATTTGGCCTGACTTAATTTTACCTGGCCAATAGGCGACCATCGGTACATGGATGCCATATTCATTCGTATAGCCCTTATTACCAGGTATTTCACGACCATCCGCCATTTTGGAAGTGATACCAACGCCAGTTCCATTATCTCCTGTGAAAAGGATTAAAGTGTTTTCTAAAAGCCCCAATGATTTTACTTTGTCAATAATGTCCCCCACACTTTTATCTAAGTAGGCCATTTCATCTTTAAAGTGAATATTATCAGCTTTACCACCACCAGTCTCCCCTTTCGCTACCACTTTAAAATCCTCATATGCTTTCTGATTTAAAGGTGTTGGTACAAATGGCTTATGTGATAAAACCATGGGATAATACACAAAGAATGGAACGTCTTTTTTACGCTCCATAAAATTATTAATAAATTTGACAAATAATTCTGGCCCATACTCCCCATTGTTGTACTTTTTCATCACTCCATTCTCAATCAACTTTGGATCCTTATAACGCTCATTATAGGAGGAGCTGGTATCCATTAAATTCCACAACAAGTATTCATCAAAACCTGATTTATAGGGGGCATATTCATCCCCCTTTAATTGCCACTTACCAGCAATACAAGTAGCATAGCCATGGGACTTAAATAAATGCGCAAAAGTGGTTTCATTCTGGTCTAGATACCCCCACTTTTCATAATTTCTAAAATTGGATTTGCCTGTCATTATTTGAATACGTGATGGCGAACAAAGTGGCTGCGCATAACACTGCTCAAATAACACGCCCTGTTTTGCCATCGCATCAATTCTGGGTGTTTTATAAGTAACACTACCATAGGCACTTACTGTTTCAAAGCCAATATCATCTCCTAAGATTAAAATAATATTTGGTTGCTTTTCAGTTTTACTTTTTACACTTTGAGCAATTGATGTATTTGAAATACAAACCATTAAGCAAAACAAATAAATACAACTGCTTTTTATTTTCATGTGTAAAAATTAATATTCAATGAAAATTATTTATAAGGTTATTTTCCATTCGTTGTTCATTGGTCTACCTAATAATGCACTTGCTTCAGCGTCATTCAAAATAGTTTCTTTTTTTGGATTCCATTTTAATGAACGGTTCAAACGATAAGCGATATTTCCAAGGTTACACACCGTTGCAGTACGATGCCCGATTTCAACATCACAAACAGGCTTTTTGCGCGTGCGCATTGCACTTAAGAAATCCTTATAGTGATTCGTACTATTGTAAATACGCTTATCCGCATCCGTGAAAATTTTGTCCTTCAAACTGACAGGACTTGTTTCAAGCTTACCTCTTTGTACTTTTATTTCTCCTTCGGTACCAAAAAAGTGAATTGCATTATTCCACTCCCACTTTTCATGCGTCATGGTGATTCCATTTGCATAACGATAGGTTAAGTAAAGATGGTCTTTGCCATCAGGTGCAATAACTTCTACCGGGCCTGAATGATCCATATCCAATGCCCATTGTACAATATCATACATATGTGCACCCCAATCTGTAACGCCGCCGCCACCAAATTCTCTATACTTTCTCCAATTTGGAAATACATCTTTGGTGATGGGTGGCGCTAATTCTGCATTAAAGTTGGCAAATTCATTCGGGCCTAACCATTTGCTCCAATCCAAACCTTGTGGCATTGGTTCTGCTGGTAAAT
>JBIIRW010000049.1:0-13694 GCA_044341385.1 Sediminibacterium sp.
TTGCGTCGTTTTGTTGCGCGCGTAACAAAAAATACAGTGTTTTATGATTCAGTTTTGTTTGCTGTTTTACTTTTTACCTATCCCCTATTTCTACTGATTATTTTTGTATTACTTTATCAATTATCAATACCCCTTCCAATTATATTAATTACCTTGGTCGCTATTCCTCTTGTTAGTAAATTTGCAAGTAAGTAGCCACAATTTAAAATATTTTGATCATGAAAGAACATATGCGTCGTTTTGAAAAAGAAAAGAAAATTGCACTAATAGCGCACGACAATAAAAAAAAGGACTTAATAGAGTGGGCTACATACAATAAAAAAGCATTAGCAAAACACAAGCTAGTTGCTACCGGAACAACAGGTAAATTAATTGAGGAAGCGCTGGATCGAAAAATAACAAAAGTTTTAAGCGGTCCATTGGGCGGGGATCAACAAATAGGTGCCATGATTGCTTCGGGTGATATTGATATGGTATTTTTCTTTTTTGACCCCATGGAGGCACAGCCACATGATAGTGATGTAAAGGCTTTGCTAAGATTGGTCGTGGCCTGGAACCTACCCATGGCTTGCGATCGCACTACGGCTGATTTTTTAATCACTTCAAAATTTATGCAAGAAGTATATGAATATAAACTTCCCGACTATACCCATTACTTATCAAGAAATATAGAGAAGCCTTAATCACCAATAGTATTTTACTTAATTAAATTTCAAAGATTCAAATTATTACTATGAAAAAAATATTTGCACCCCTTGCGCTATTATTTATATGCGCTACATCAGTAACTGCTCAAAAATCCATTACTGGTTTTAAAAATACAGACAAGCAATTAAAAATTGAAGCTGATTTTGATGCACAGCTAAATGCAAAGCGTGTTGGCGAAAACATAAAGTTATTATCTTCTGTTCCACATCATGTTGGATCAGTCGGCGGAAAATTTGTTGCGTCTGAAATTGCAAAAGTTTTTAAAGAGAATGGTTGGGATACTAAAATAGAAACCTATCAGTTAATGTTTCCAACACCAATTACACGCGTATTAGAAATGAGCGGTGTCACTAATTTTAAAGCAGTATTGAAAGAGCCTTCCTTTAAAGAAGATGCCACATCGGGACAATCAGATCAACTACCTACTTATAATTGCTGGAGCGCAGATGGAGATGTTACTGCTAATTTAGTTTTTGTAAATTACGGTTTACCTGAGGATTATGAAACTCTAGCGAAATACGGTATTGACGTTAAAGGAAAAATATTGATTGCCAAATACGGTCGTAGCTGGAGAGGTATAAAACCCAAAGTTGCACAAGAACATGGCGCTATAGGTTGTTTAATTTATTCAGATCCAGGTGATGACGGTTACAGTGCAGGCGATGTTTATCCTATTGGCGCATTTAAAAATGATCAAACTGTACAACGTGGATCAATTATGGATATGGTTATTTATCCAGGGGATCCTACTACACCTAATATTGCATCTACTGCTAATGCTCCTAGAGTAAACCATAACGATGCAGAAAACTTATTAAAGATTCCCGTACTTCCAATAAGCTACGGTGATGCAATGCCACTATTAAAAGATATGGCAGGTCCAGTAGCTCCTAAAGATTGGTCGGGTGCTTTACCTATTACTTATCATATTGGGCCAAGTAAATCAAAAGTGCACTTGAAATTAGCGTTTGATTGGAAGTTAAGACCAGGCTTGAATGTTATTGCAACCATTAAGGGTTCGGAATATCCAGATCAGTGGATTGTTAGAGGCAATCACCATGACGCATGGGTAAACGGTGCCAATGATCCTATTAGTGGTATTGCTGCTGAGTTAGAAGAAGCGATAGCCATAGGAGGATTATTAAAACAAGGATGGAAACCAAAGCGTACATTAATTTATTGTGCTTGGGATGCGGAAGAACCAGGCTTGATGGGATCTACGGAGTGGGTCGAAGATCATGCACTTGAATTACAAGCAAAGGCAGTTGCATATATAAATTCAGATGGCAATGGCCGTGGATTTTTGAGCGTGCAAGGCTCTCACGGTTTATCTAATTTTGTAACGGATATCAGTAAATCGGTGATTGATCCACAAGCAGGGGTTTCCGTATTTGAAAGACAGAAGGCGAATAGTGCAACTAATGCAGGTACGAGTAAATCAAAAAAAGAAATTTTTGAAGCAACCGCTTATCCATTAGGTGCAATGGGTTCTGGCTCCGATTATTCTTCCTTCATTCAACATATTGGAGTTCCTTCATTAAACATTGGATATGGTGGTGAAGACGCGGGCGGCGAGTATCATTCTATTTATGATTCTTATGATCACTACGCGCGATTCAAAGATGCAGAATTTAAATATGGGGTAACGCTTGCTAAAACATCAGGGCGCGCAGTGCTTCGTTTATCAGAAGCAGATATACTTCCCTTTGATTTCACCGCATTACATAAAACCATCAAAGGATATATTACTGAGTTAGTTTCGAATGTAGATGTACTTCGTGAAAAAGCGCAGGTTGAAAATAATTTGATTAAAAACAATGCATATACAATTGCAGCCGATCCAACAACCAAATTAACAACACCTACATTATTAACCGAGGTTCCCTTTGTTGATTTTTCTTCCCTATTAAATGCATTAGCAACATTAGAAAAATCAGCACAAAAATTAGAACAATTAAAAGCCGGGGCAGATGCAAATAAATTAGCTGCTATTAATGCAAAAATATATTCAGCGGAACAATCCTTGTTACTTCCAGCTGGTTTGCCGCGCAGACCATGGTATAAGCATAGTTTGTATGCACCAGGATTTTATACAGGATATGGTGTTAAAACAGTACCGGGTGTACGTGAAGCCATTGAACAACAAAATTGGCCTGAAACACAACAGCAAATAACCGCAGTAGCAAATGCAATAAATAAATTTTCTTCTTATTTAGATGCACTATAGGGTGTAAATTTGCCAATGCCGTTTCAACTTCAATCTAGCTATACACCTTCTGGTGATCAGCCTGCAGCAATTGCACAGCTAACCGAAGCGGTGCAAGCGGGTGATCGTTATCAAACCTTATTGGGTGTAACTGGAAGTGGTAAAACATTTACCATTGCGAATTTGATTCAAAATGTGCAACGACCTACACTCATATTAACGCATAATAAAACGCTGGTTGCGCAATTATATGGTGAATTCAAACAGTTTTTTCCGAACAACGCGGTAGGATATTTCGTTTCCTACTACGACTATTACCAACCAGAAGCGTATTTACCAACTTCGGGCGTTTATATTGAAAAGGATTTAAGTATTAATGAGGAGTTAGATAAACTACGACTTCAAGCCACTGCGCATTTATTAAGCGGTCGTAGAGATATTATTATTGTTGCCAGCGTGAGTTGTATTTATGGAATGGGTAATCCTACTGAATATGAAAATGGAATTATTCGTATTGAAAAAGGCATGGTGATTTCCAGACAAGCTTTTTTACACGCATTGGTCAATAGCTTATATCACAGAACAGTCACAGAATTTGATCGTGGTGGTTTTAGGGTGCAAGGCGATACTGTAGATATTCGATTGCCCTATGTTGATTATGGTTATCGTATAACATTTTTCGGAGATGAAATTGAATCCATCGAAAGCATTGAAATAGAGACAGGCAAAAGAATTGAGGAGATGGAAAATGCAGCTATTTTCCCTGCGAACTTATATCTCGCGCCGAAGGAAATGGTGCAACAAATAATTTATGAAATTCAAGATGAGGTGCGGGCACAGGTGGAGTACTTCAAAAATGTGGGAAAGCACATTGAAGCGCAACGTATTAAAGAACGCGTTGAGTATGATATTGAAATGATTAGAGAATTGGGTTATTGTTCCGGCATTGAAAACTATTCTCGATTTTTTGATCGCCGCAAACCAGGTACGCGACCATTTTGTTTGTTGGATTATTTTCCAAAAGATTTTTTATGTGTCATTGATGAAAGCCATGTAACAATACCACAAATATCTGGCATGTATGGTGGTGATAGAAGCAGAAAGATGAACCTGGTTGAATATGGATTTAGATTACCAAGCGCTATTGACAATCGACCTTTGAATTTTAATGAATTTGAAAATATCATTGGACAATCAATTTTTTTAAGCGCCACCCCTGGCGAATATGAATTAGAAAAGACGGCTGGATTAATTGTGGAGCAGGTAGTACGACCAACAGGTTTATTAGATCCGCCCATTGAGGTTAGACCAACAAAAAATCAAATAGACGACTTATTAGATGAGATAGCGAAGCAAGTAGAAATGGGCGACCGGGTTTTGGTGACTACGCTTACTAAAAAAATGGCGGAGGAAATGGATCGTTATTTAGTACGCATACAAATAAAATCAAAATACATACATAGTGATATTGATGCGCTTGAACGTGTTGAAATTTTAAGAGAATTAAGATTGGGCGTGATTGATGTACTCGTAGGTGTTAACCTTTTAAGAGAAGGGCTTGATTTACCAGAAGTTTCCCTAGTGGCAGTGTTAGATGCAGACAAAGAAGGGTTTTTAAGAAATGAAAAGTCGCTGACCCAAACCGCAGGTCGTGCTGCACGTAATGTTCGCGGAAGAGTAATTTTTTATGGCGATCAAATTACCAAAAGTATGCAGCGTACCATTGATGAAACTAATCGAAGGCGCGCAAAACAAATGAAATACAATGAAGAACATGGTATTACCCCAACGACGATTATTAAAAGTATAGAACAGGTAATGCAACAAACCTCAGTATTAGATATTAAAGGCTTTACACTTAATAATATTAATGTACGCACTTCGGATGAACTTGAAATGGTGGCAGATCCAGAAAGCATTTATCAAACTATTCCACAAATTGAAAAGGCGATTGCACAAACCAAAAGACAAATGGAAAAATTTGCAAAAGCACTTGATTTTATGGAAGCCGCCAAGTTGCGTGATGAAATGTTCCGACTAGAAGCACAACTAGCAGGAATGAAAAAGAAATAATGCGCATCTTTTACAGTGTTAAACAGCACTAAAAAATGAATAGCGGCCTTAAAATGCTTTAATTTTACAATGACTATGAGCCCTATATTTGAATCTATATACAATGGCTTACTACAAACAAGCTGGTTAGAATTAATCGCGGTTATTGCTGGAATAGCCTCTGTATGGTATAGCAGAAAGGAAAGTATTTTAGTATATCCAATAGGCTTAATCAACACGACCATCTATATCTACCTTAGTTTTAAAGGACATTTATTGGGCGAGGCCAGTGTTAATTTATATTATACCCTTATGAGCTTGTGGGGTTGGTATTTGTGGACAAGGGTAGATCCCAATAAGCACACCATCATTTTACAAATTACCAATAGCAATATGCGCGATTGGTTTCATCAAGTATTATTTTTCTTAGCCTTTTATTTTTCGCTTTATTTTTCACTCACGTATTTAAAAAAAGAATTCGCACCCGAAGCCATTCCATGGGCGGATGCACTTGCTAGTGCTGCGGCATATACGGGTATGTGGCTAATGGCAAAGAAAAAAGTAGAGAGCTGGATTTGGTGGATCATTACCAACATTGCATCAATACCATTATACTTTATAAAAGGATATACATTTACTAGTGTTCAGTTTATTGTATTATTGGTTCTTGCCATTGCTGGTTTAAAATCATGGAATGACAAAGCAAAAAATAATGTTATAAACGCAACACTGTAATTATATTACTTTAAACACATTTAAGCAATGAATAACGCCTTACAAAAAATTGTCGTACTGGGTCCCGAATCAACAGGGAAATCAACACTTTGTGAACAGTTGGCAAATCATTACAATACATTGAACTGTCCTGAATATGCGCGACAATTCTTGTCTGAAAATGGTGTAAAATATAATTACACTGATTTATTAACAATTGCCAAGGGGCAATTAACATTAGAGGACAAGTTTACACAACAAGCGGTAGAAAATAAAAAAAACATGTTAGTTATTGACACGGACATGTATGTTATGAAGGTTTGGTGTGAATATGTATTTGATAACTGTCACACCTTTATTTTAGAGCAAATAAATGCACGTAATTATGATTATTACTTATTGTGTGATATAGATCTGCCCTGGACTGCAGATGAAATGCGCGAATATCCTGACAACAAACCAAGACAAGAATTATTCCAGATATACAAGGATATATTAATTAATCAAGACACACCATGGGGAATTGTAACCGGGATGGGAGAAGATAGGATGAAGAACGCAATACAGCTTATTGATAAAAATTTGAAATAGTGAAACCAAGTCTAATTTTTTAAAAGGGCACGCAAATCTTCATCAATATTATTCATCTCTCTTAAAATTTGAGGATAACGCCATAACATCCTTTTGTCATTGGCCTTGCTGTAAATTTTCTTAATACAAAAAGGTATTAAAGAATTTCCAAACTATATCTTTTCCCAATCGGTCGGTAATTTGGATTTGCTTTTCGTAATAATCTCCCAGCAACTACCGCAACTGCACCACTAATTAGTTTAGGAATATTTTTTTGTTCAAATATAGGATCATTCTTAATTAAGCTATTAATGACATTCAATAACACATATCCAGCACCACCTACTTGTAAAGCTGCACCATTAGTAACAACGCTATTATAATGCCCCTTATCTTTTGCAAAGGCTTTAATTTCATTGATATGAAGTAACATTTTTCCCAATT
Organism: Sediminibacterium sp.; assembly: GCA_044341385.1. Taxonomy (GTDB): domain Bacteria; phylum Bacteroidota; class Bacteroidia; order Chitinophagales; family Chitinophagaceae; genus Sediminibacterium. The sequence continues at coordinate 6,695 of JBIIRW010000049.1, forward strand.
TAAGTGTGTCCTCGCCATAGGTGCCAAACATGGTCATTACCCTTTGTAAGGCAAATTGGTTTATTTGAATTGTATCTTCCTTAATTGCAGAAATATAACCTGTTAGCCACTGATCATTACTAAATTGAAAGTTAATATAATTACCCACCGAAAAGGAGCGAATGGTAACCCCTCTCTCTTTAAGTAATAGCAGGCGTCCTGTTTGTGCGCTTAAGCTAACAGAAAAAAAAGCAATGCAGATTAAAAAAAGAAGTGATTTTTTATTCATAATAGCAATTTACAATAAAGGCTCGGTTTAAAAAAGTAATTCACAACAGAATCCAAGTCTATTCATTAATATTTTAACGCGCCAATAAACAATGCTGCGCTAAAAACAAGTATAATAATAGCGGAAATCCGATTTATCCAAATCAAATTCTTCTCCGTTAAACTTGGTCGTAACCTACTAGCTAAAGCCACCTTAATTAAATCTGATAAAAGCAAAAAAACTAAGCAGGTTGCAAAAACGATGAATTTGTATTGAACAGGATTGTTTGTTTCGGATGCGCTAGCTCCAATGGCGGCTGTCCAAGCAAACCAAAATATAAACACACTTGGATTTAGGGTATTCATCAAAAATCCCGATATATAAATTCCTAGATAATCTCTTTTTCTAAAAACCTTCTCTTCCCCATTTTCGTCAGACTCAATTTTTATCTTTTTAAAAAATAAAGTATATAAGCCTAACAACAACAAAAATCCTGCACCAGCCATGGCGATAAATGCCTTATGATCTAATACCAATAAAAATATGTTCGTAAAAATATTCGCTATGAGTAATAGTCCAATATCACTGGTGGAAACACCTGCAACAAAAAGATAACCCGCCTTCCGACCATTAGTTATACTTTGTTTTAGGATAGCAAAAATTACAGGACCCAATGAGATACTTAAAATAAGCCCCAACAACAACCCTTTAATAATAGGAGCTACCATTTTATTTATTTTGTATAAAAATTTCCCAATCTTTTAGTATATCTCCCTTTAATACTCTTGGAAATTTATGTTGCCCACCTATCTTTCCTTTGGCTTGCATAAAATCCATAAACACATTTTCTTTTAAAACAGTTACGCGTATTCTTTTTAATGCACTTTTTCTCTCAATTGCATAATCGTCATTGAGCGCAATTAATTTTTCATCAATTGCTTTTGCTAAAGCAACCCCATCAACCTCTTGATCACAAGCCACGTACCAATGATGTCCAAATAAGGAATCTACATTTTCGCCTCGAACACCATATTCAGGAATGGATAAATTAAATTCTTCACTCACCAAATGAATCGCTTTATTCATATTGTCAACACTTAAGTGTTCGCCAACAATACTTAAAAAATGCTTGGTTCTTCCCGTGATGATAATTTCCGCATTTTCTTTATCAACAAACTTTACAGTATCTCCAATTAAATAACGCCATGCACCAGCATTGGTACTAATCAATAATGCATAGTCCTTACCTTCCTCTACTTCGTGTATCATTAGCGCTTCAGGATTTTCAACCATTTCTCCATCCGCATCAAAATTATTTTCATCAAAGGGTACAAATTCAAAAAAGATATGTTGATTGTAGGAAAGGCGCATGCCCTTTGCGTTTTGTTTGTCCTGCCATGCCAAAAATCCCTCGCTAGCTAAATAGGTTTCCACATAGGTAATGGGCTTTCCTAATAATTTCTCAAAACCCACTTTATAAGGTTCAAAGCTTACACCACCGTGAACAAAAAAAGTTAGGTTGGGCCAAATCTCATGTATATTTTTAACCTTGTATTTTTCAATCACCATTTCAAGACACATTTGAATCCAAGCAGGCACGCCCGCTAAAAAACCAATATCCCAGTCGGGTGCCTTCTCGACAATATCAACCAGTTTTTTATTCCAATCCTTTTCTTTGGCTATTTTTTTACCTGGTTTATAAAACGGCTGAAACCAAAAAGGCGATTTTTTAGCAGTAATACCACTTAGGTCCCCTGCATAATAGCCGGGTCCCTTTTGTAAATCAGTGCTACCGCCTAAGGTGAGCATTCCACTTCCAATAGAACTCAGTGAAATACCTTGATACGTTAATAAGCTGAGCAATTGCTTGATCATGATTACCTTATTCCCCTTTAGTAAATCATTGGTGATGGGGATATATTTACTTGCCGACTCACTAGTCCCACTACTTAATGCGAAATATTTTATTTTACCCGGCCAACAGATATCTTCTTTTCCATCTAAAGTTTGATACCACCATTCTTTGTAAATTTTATTGTAATTATAGGTAGGTACATTTTGTTGAAAAGCTTTTCCAGGATGTCTACTTAATAAAATTTGTTCAAATTTATTTTTTTGGCCAAATGCGGTATATCGCGCGCGACGTAATAATTTTTTTAATACGCGAAGTTGTGCCCTTTTTGGACTTTTTTGGGGGATACCCAAAGCTTTGCTAATCGTTTTGGGTAAATTAATCTCGAAAATTGGCATCTACAGAATCGTTTTATATTTTAAAGATTATTTGCAAAAATAGGAATGTTATTCGAGTAAACGACCCTACTTTTGTATATGTTTAAAAATACACTTTTACAAGCAACTGAAGCAGGCGCAGTCGAACTAAGGCGCTTTTTTAACGGTTCCTTCACCATTTCTAGCAAGGCCAGTATCAATGATTTAGTGACGGAAGCAGATCATGCTTCTGAAAAAGCAATTTTTAGTGTAATTCAAAAAAATTTCCCCGATCATTTTATATTAAGTGAAGAAACGGGCGCGCTCCCGCAAGATTCTGATTATAAGTGGATTATTGATCCCATTGATGGCACTATTAATTTTGCAAATGGCATTCCTATATGTTGTGTAAGTATTGGCTTGGAACACAAGGGACAAATGATTTTGGGTGCGGTGTATAATCCTTTCATGAACGAAATGTTTATCGCAGAGCGCGGACATGGAGCAACCTTGAATGATAAAAAAATTCAAGTAAGTGATAAGTCAGATTTATTAACAAGCTGTTTAGTCACTGGATTTCCGTATCAATATTTAGATACCGCTAACGGCCCTTTACAAATTTTTGAAAAATTAATTCGCAAGGCCATTCCTGTTCGTCGATTAGGAAGTGCTGCACTTGATTTGTGTTGGACAGCGGCAGGCAGGTTTGATGGTTTTTATGAACACAAGCTGCAAGCATGGGATAGTGCCGCAGGATTTTTAATTGTAGAAGAAGCAGGCGGTAAGGTCACGGATTTACAAGGAAATCCTTATACACCCTACAATCCAGGGATCATTGCTACCAATGGAAAAATTCACGAACAACTACAGTCAGTTATTAACGGAGGAACACTTTAATATTTTTTATGTCAACAGAAAGAACAGAAATTGAAAAACTTGGCGAGTTTGGCTTGATTGATCATCTCACCGAAAATTTTGAAATTCAAAATGTATCCACTGTGTTATCCATTGGAGATGATGCTGCGGTGATTGATCATTTTGGGAAACAAACCGTAATTACGACCGATTTATTAATTGAAGGCGTGCACTTTGATTTAATGTATACACCTTTAAAACATTTAGGATACAAAGCGGTGATTGTTAATTTAAGTGACATTTATGCAATGAATGCGCAACCTACGCAAATCACGATGAGTATCGCTTTTAGCAATCGCTTTAGTTTGGAAGCGTTAAATGAATTTTATGATGGTGTACATCACGCATGTGAATTATATGGTGTTGATTTAATAGGGGGTGATACAAGTACTTCTCAAAAAGGATTCATCATTTCTGTTACCGCGATTGGTGAAGTATCACCAGATAAATATGTAAAACGTAGCACTGCTGAAAGTGGTGATTTAATTTGTGTATCCGGCGATTTAGGCGGCGCCTTTTTGGGATTGACTTTAATGGAACGCGAGAAACAAATATTTTTAGAAAACCCACAAGTACAACCGACATTAGAAAACGAAGATTATATTGTTGGTAGATTATTGCGACCAGAAGCAAGAAAAGATATTTTAGATATACTTGAACAACAGGAAATACTACCTACTGCGATGATGGACGTCAGCGATGGTTTAAGTAGCGATGTATTGCATTTGTGTAAACAAAGCAATTTAGGTTGTCGTATTTATGAAGAAAAAATTCCTATTCATGAGGACACGAAAGCTGCAGCATTTAAGTTTGGCCTGGATCCAACGGTATGCGCATTAAACGGCGGCGAGGATTATGAATTATTATTTACCATGAAGCAATCCGATTATGATAAAATAACTTTACAAGAAGAAATTAGCGTAATTGGATATATGTGTGATGCTGATGAGGGTACCAAAATTATTACAAAGGGAAAAAATGTTTTTGATATTACTGCACAAGGCTGGAATGCATTTGGCAACAAAGCATAATTATATTAGCAAGTAATCAATTTTATTATACGTCGATCTGCATGTAAACAAAGCAGGTCGGCGTTTTCATTTACAGTTATCTTTCCTGTAATTTCTACACGCTTCATCACTCTTGCAGGATATAGGCTACACATTCTAACCGCCTCTCCTAAATCAATACCCACTTCGTTAATTAAATTATTCACCGATTTTAGTTGGGTTAAAGAAGACCCACTTAATACACCTGCGCTTTCAAATTTCTCTCCTGCTATTTGATGTTTGTATATTCCTACATTAGTTGTAGTGACCGCATCTGTTATACAAAACAGGCGATCGCCCATTATTTTTTTTGCAATTTTTATTGCATTGAAATCAACATGATAACCATCGGCAACCAAACTACATGCTACTTTATTATGATTAAATATAGCGCCTACCATTCCAGGGGCACGATGTTGCAATGCGCTCATTGCATTATATAAATGAGTCGCTACTGAAATATTACTATTAAATGCTTGGATAGCTTGTTCATAAGTGGCGTCGCTATGACCAGCTGAAACTACGATACCACTATTTTCAATTAAATCAATAATAGATGCATCCACCATTTCAGGCGCAAGAGTAATCATACTTATAAACGCTTTTCCATAATCTAATAAATCCTGCACTTCTTTTAATGTAGGTTGATGTATATGCTCCTTTGCATGCGCGCCTTTTTTTAGCGGATTAATCCAAGGTCCCTCAATATGTAACCCTATGCAACCCTTACCACCATTAGTTTTGTAGTCGCGAACCGCATCAATACATTTATATATGACCTCCCAACTTTGGGTTGCTAATGTTGGCTGAAAATAAGCGGTGCCACTAGCCAAGCAATAGGCATAAATTTTTTGAATGGTATCTGCGGTTGGAAATTCAGATAATAATTTTTCATCCGCACCATAAATTTGTAAATCAATCAATGCTGGAACAACCAGTGGTATTGAATTTTTATAATCATACCCTTCTTTATTGATATTCGATACTTTCCCGTTTTCAATTACGATAACGCACTCCGAAATCCAATGTTCTCCAGTAAATAATTCTTGAACTGATAAAATTTGTTGCATTATAATTCAATATTAAAAAAATCAGCGTTTTTCCAAAAAGGAAATTGCTCCCTCGTTTTTACTAACTCTTCTTTTTGAAGCGTAATATGAAAAATATCCTCCTCGTAAGCGCAGTAATATAAAACCTCGCCTAGTGGTCCTACCACCATACTGTCGCCACTATGCATAATATTTTTACCATCTAAACCAACCCGATTTACGCCAATGGTGTAGCATTGGTTTTCAATGGCGCGCGCTGTCAGTAAGGTTTTCCACGCATGGTTTCTTTTTTCAGGCCAATTAGCAACATACAACAGAACATCATATTCTAAGCCAGCCACATTTGTATTTTCTGCATTTGATTCGTTATTTGTTGTTGCTAATTGTTGGCGCGCCCAAACTGGGAAACGCAAATCAAAACAAATTTGTAAATTAATTTTCCAACCTTTAACACTTGCAATTAATCTTTTATTTCCTACACTATAAAATTCATCTTCACCAGCAAAAGCAAATAAGTGTCGTTTATCGTAATAGCCTAATTGACCATTAGGTAACATCCATATTAAGCGATTATAATAGTTGCCTTTTTCTTCAATGATAACTGATCCGGCGATGATTGATTTTTTAGTCTCTGCCAATCGGTGCATCCATTGAACCGTGGGCCCTTCCATGGTTTCTGCAAACAAGGCAGGCTGCATACTAAATCCTGTCGTAAACATTTCGGGAAGTACAATAATTTCAGTTGGCTCATCAATAGCCATAATCTTTTTAGCCAAGGCTTCAAGGTTTGCCCCCTTGTCCTCCCAAAAAAGGGCGGTTTGTATTATTGTAAATTTAAGTGATGACACAGAAGATGTTTTATGCTGCATTAAAGATACAATAAACGGGGATTATTTATTTCTCCTTATTCAGTTGTTGTAAAATGGGCTGAATCAGCGCCGACTCAAAACCGCGTTGGTATAAAAAAGCCTGTGTTTTGGCCATTCTGCTTAAACCTCTTTCACCTTTAAGGCTATTCCATTTCTTTTTGGCTAAAAATAGTAAAGTGGTATTGTAGTCATCCAAGTCAATACTTTTTAACGCCTTTTTAATATTTACAGGGCTCACTCTTTTTTGCTGTAGTGCATATTGAATTTTACTTTTCCCCCATTGTTTTATTCGAAAGTGGCCTCCTGCAAAAAGGGTGGCAAATCGCTCTTCATTTAAAAAATTGTCAGTAATTAAATTGGATAAAATCTCCTCCACTTCACTTTTAGTCATGCCCAGTTCGTATAACTTATCGCGAACCTCCTGTTGGGCTCTTTCTTGATAGGCACAAAAATGCCGTATCCTTTGAATAGCCTGCTCTTTACCAATTCTAATTTTATTCATTTTGTAGATAAGAATGTCAATAAGAAATGCTAAAATAGCTTTTTAATCTTAAGATTTTGCATTAGGTTTGTCTTGTTAGAAAAGTTAAATAAATACAAAGGAATTATGAAATTTATAGTATCATCCTCCTCTCTTTTAAAACACTTGCAACAAATCGCAGG
>JBIIRW010000109.1:0-3943 GCA_044341385.1 Sediminibacterium sp.
AATGATCTTGCTCTTTTATTATAGTCTGCAACTGCAGCATTAAAATCGTTTCTTGAAACTTTAATTCTATTTTCAGTTCCTTCCAATTGTGCTTGTAAGCCACGGAAAGCATCATTTGCTCTTAAGTTTGGATAGTTTTCAGACACCACCATTAAACGGCCTAAAGCTTGTGACAACTGACCTTGGTTTGCTTGGAATTGTTGCAATTTTTCTGGCGTTAAATCTTTCGCATCCACTTTCATTTGTGTAGCGCTTGCACGAGCAGCAATTACATTTTGTAAAGTAGTTTGTTCGAAACTAGCTTCCCCTTTTACAGCGGCTACTAAATTTGGAATCAAATCCGCTCTGCGTTGGTAATCACTTTGCACATTGTTCCATGCTTGATTAACATTTTCGTCTTGGTTTACTAATCCGTTGTACCCATTACAACCGTACCCAATTAATATAACGAGTACACCTAAAAAAATGAATAAACCTAAATTTTTGCGTAACATAGTTTTGTATTTGTTTGTAAAGGTAGTGCAAAGCAGATGCCAAACTTTTCGTATGACGGAATTACATGACAAAAAAATCCCCCCAGCTAGGCTGAGGGGTATAAATTAACTAATTTTTAAGTTTAAAAGGAACGGTTTAACACCATTCTTGAATCCCTAGGCCCGTTTAACCCTTAATTGCGGCAATTCCTGGAAGCGTTTTGCCTTCAAAGTACTCCAACATTGCACCTCCCCCAGTACTCACATAACTTACCTTATCATTAAAGCCAAACTGGTTAACGGCTGACACACTGTCGCCACCACCCACCAAACTAAAAGCGCCATTTTGCGTAGCTTCCGCTACCGCAACCGCAATCGCTTTTGTACCCGCCTGGAAATTTTCCATTTCAAAAACACCCATCGGACCATTCCATAAAATGGTTTTACTTGCTAAAATTACTTTGGCAAATTGTTCCCTCGATTTTTCTCCTACGTCCAAACCTTCCCAGCCATCTGGAATTTCACCACTAGCGCATGTTTGCGTATTGGCTGTATTACTAAAATCATCTGCGACCACATTGTCTACTGGCAAATGAATATGAACACCTTTCGCTTTCGCTTTTGCTAAAATTTCAAGCGCCAACGGCATACGATCATCTTCATGAATTGATTTTCCAATTTTACCACCCTGCGCTTTGAAAAAAGTGTACGCCATACCACCACCAATAATAATATCTGACGCGCGCTCCAATAAGTTTTCAATAATTAAAATTTTATCAGACACTTTTGCGCCACCAATAATGGCAACAAAAGGTTTTTGTGCAGCATGCATTACTTTTTCAGCACTCAATACTTCACCTTCCATCACTAAACCAAAAGTTCGGTTGGCTGGAGAAAAGAATTGTGCAATGATTGCTGTTGAAGCGTGTGCACGGTGCGCAGTTCCAAATGCATCATTCACATAAACATCACCCAACTTGGATAATTTTTCTGCAAAAGCGACATCGCCTTTTTCTTCTTCTTTATAAAAACGCAAATTCTCTAATAACAACACCTGACCCGCTTGCAAAGCAGCTGCTTTATCTATAGCTTCTGCACCAATACAATCATTGGCAAATTCTACATCTACACCTAGTAATTTAGACAGGTGTGCAACAATATGTTTTAAAGAATATTTTTCGGTGGGACCTTCTTTCGGACGACCTAAGTGACTCATTAAGATTACGCTGCCACCCTCCTTTAAAATTTTGGTAATTGTAGGAATAGTTGCAAGCATACGATTGTCGTCGGTAATTTCAAATGCATCATTTAAAGGCACATTAAAATCAACACGGATTAAGGCTTTTTTACCAGCGAATGAAAAATCTTTAAATGAACTCATATTCTTATTTGTTTCTTTTACAATATAATTAAAAATGCCCTCCCGAGGGAAGGCATTGTATAAAAAAATCTTACTTTATTTTACTTGCGAAATATTTCACTGTACGCACTAGCTGACTCACATAGCTCATTTCATTATCATACCAGCTTACTGTTTTCACCATTTGAACATCACCTTGTGTCATTACTTTAGTTTGTGTTGCATCAAATAATGAACCGTATGAAATTCCAATAACATCAGAACTTACAATTTCATCTTCTGTATAACCAAATGATTCATTCGCCGCTGCTTTCATCGCTGCGTTCACTTCTTCAACAGTTACCTTTTTAGATAAGATGGTCGTTAATTCAGTTAAAGAACCTGTGATTGTTGGAACACGTTGTGCAGATCCATCTAACTTACCTTTTAAAGAAGGTAATACTAAACCAATTGCTTTTGCAGCACCTGTACTGTTCGGTACAATATTTGCAGCAGCAGCACGTGCACGACGTAAATCACCTTTAGGGTGTGGACCATCTAAAGTGTTTTGATCATTAGTATAAGCATGCACTGTTAACATTAAACCTGTAACAATACCGAATTTATCTTCTAATACTTTCGCCATTGGCGCTAAACAGTTCGTAGTACAAGATGCACCAGAGATCACTGTTTCAGTACCATCTAAAATTTCATGGTTGGTATTAAATACCACTGTTTTCATATCCCCAGTTGCTGGCGCAGAAATCACAACTCTCTTTGCACCTGCTTTAATATGTAATTCTGCTTTTTCTTTATCTGTAAAGAATCCAGTTGATTCAATTACTACATCTACATTATGTGCGCCCCAAGGAATTTGCGCTGGATCACGTTGTGCATATATTTTTACCGCATGGCCATTCACCACTACAGCATCTTCTGTTGATTTCACCTCCGCATCAAAACGACCTTGTGCACTATCATACTTTAATAAATGTGCCAAAACCGCTGGAGAAGTAAGGTCATTGATCGCGACTACCTCGATACCTTCCATGTTATAAATTTGGCGGAAAACCAGACGACCAATACGGCCAAATCCATTGATTGCTACTTTAACTGAACTCATTTTTATCGATTTTAATTGAATAGAAGATGCAAAGGTACCATCTTTTTAAAAAATAAGGGCTAAATAAGTAAGAATAAATCAACAAAATCAAGGATTTTAAACAAACAACTGGTCGTATTGACCGGTATCGGCCGTTTACCCAAATCCGCATTGGCACTAATTCAAATCCCCTACTGTATTGATATTCATTAAAAAAAGTAAAAATCTTTTGGCAGTAAAGCGTTTGAGACCTATTTTTGCGACCCTAATAACATAGTGGACATGGAGCGTTCGACTAAGGGTTAGGTCACCTCCCTTTCACGGAGGTAATACGGGTTCGAATCCCGTACGCTCTACAAAGCCTCTCACAAAGTGAGAGGCTTTTCTCATTTAAGGCAGCGTCACAAGCTCGCTTGTGTAAGCTGGCGAGAATGAGAAAATTCAAACAAACGCTTCGCGTTTGTTTGAAAGGCTTTGGGTAAGGAGCCCTCTTGGGATGACGTTTGAGCAAAGCGAAAACGGCAGTCCCGAAGGATCAATACCGAGGATGACAATGCGAAGCATTGGCAATCCCGGCATTTGGTAAAGAGCCCTTTTGGGATGACGGCGAAACAAAGTGTAGCCGGCAATCCTGGCAGCATAAAACATAAGAAACAATTATAGAAGAATAACAATAAATTTGCGAAAGTATGAAGAAGTATTATTTTTTACTTTCCCTTATTTTTTCAATTAACGTTTCTGCACAAAAAGAAGATTCTTCATTTATCAATCTTGACTCTGCTATAGTTACTAGCCGGTCCATTAAAATATTGGATACTAAAAATCCGTTAGTAATAAGCTCAATTAAAAAACAACAAATAATTGAAAAAGGGGCTAGAACAACTCCAGAAGCCCTAATGGGTGTATCAGGTGTTTTTATTCAGAAAACAAACCATGGCGGGGGCTCCGCTTTTATAAGAGGCCTTACAGGGAATCAAACACTTATTGTATTAGATGGAATAAGACTGAATAACGCAATTTATAGATATG
>JBIIRW010000110.1:0-3923 GCA_044341385.1 Sediminibacterium sp.
GTTTATAAAGTGCGGTTAATCCCTGAGTCGTTTATTATGAAAAATAGAATAAAAGTCATTTCACTATTGGTATTGTTATTACAATATTCAAACATGCAAGCGCAGAATTGGGCACCAGTTCCAGGTCAAATAATGACAAAATGGGCCAATGCGGTTACCCCAGAAAATGTTTGGAAGGAATATCCAAGGCCACAATTGGTTCGTAGGGATTGGCTTAATTTAAATGGGTTATGGGATTTTGAAATTACAAATCGAGATACCAATAAAAATAATATTGCGTATGCTCGAAAAATTTTAGTTCCATTTTGTGTTGAGTCAGCACTCTCTGGAATTAAAGAAACCATTACGGGCAAGCAGCAAATGATGTATCGACGTTTTTTTACCATTCCTTCCAAGTGGCATCAAAAAAAAATAGTACTGCATTTTGAAGCCGTGGATTATGAAACCAAACTATGGGTGGATGGAAAATATGTTGGTATCCATAAAGGTGGATATGATCATTTTCAATTTGATATTACTGGTTTTTTAAGTGAGGCTGAAAAACATGAAATCAAATTAGTGGTTTGGGATCCTACCAATGAAGGGTCACAACCCATTGGTAAGCAAGCATTGCCTGCCATCAGAAATGTAACAAAGTATACCGCCACAAGTGGCATCTGGCAAACAGTATGGTTGGAACCCATCAATGAGGTAGCGATTGAAAGTATTAAGATCATTCCCAATATTGATAACGCAACTGTTTCATTGCAAACAAATATGATGGGTGCAACGCAAGGGGCTCATATAAAAATTCAAGCATTTGATCATGGCAAGGAGGTGGCTAATATAATGACTTCAGTGGGGGACCTTATTACTTTAAAACTAAAACAGCCAAAGTTGTGGAGCCCCACAACTCCTTTTTTATATGATTTAAAATTGACTTTAATCAAGGAGGGTAAAGTTTTGGATGAGGTAAGTAGTTATTTTGGGATGCGTAAAATTTCAATGGCGCGTGATCAGGAAGGGTATATGCGTATTTTATTAAATAATGAAATCATCTACCAACTTGGGCCACTAGACCAAGGGTATTGGCCAGATGGTATTTTGACTGCGCCGTCAGATGAAGCCTTGCGCTATGATATTGCCTATTTAAAAAAGATAGGTGCAAATATGGATCGTATGCACATGAAAGTACAACCTGAAAGGTGGTATTATCACTGTGATCAATTAGGTATATTAGTTTGGCAGGATATGGTGAGTCCAACCAAATTTATTACTGCGAAACCCAATTCGAATCCTAGTGATTTTGAACTAGAACATAATTTAACCGTCGATCAATTGTACAATCATCCATCTATTATTCAATGGGTGTTGTTTAATGAAAGTTGGGGGCAATATGACACGGAAAGATTAACTGCTGCTTTAAAAGCCAAGGATCCTTCAAGATTAGTAATAAATGCGAGTGGATGGAATGATAAGCTGGTAGGAGATATTCGTGATTTTCATGATTACACTATTCATCCAGCGGTTGCTTTAGTAAATAAAAATTATGATCGAGCCCAAGTTTTGGGAGAAGCAGGAGGTTTTGATTTATTAATTCCTGGTCATTTATGGACCCCTAATTTAAAAACGGAAACCAAATTAAAAACCGATTGGACCCTTGACTTTAAAAAAGGCGTTGTGAAATCAGCGGATGAATTAATAGAAAAGTATAAAATTTTATTGGATGATTTATTCCAACTTAAAAAGTATGGTTTAAATGCAGTGGTATATACACAAATAAGTGATGTGGAAGATGAGATTAGTGGATGGATGACCTATGATCGAAAAGTGAGTAAACTTCCAGAAGCCTCATTTGCTGCTTTGCATCAACAATTTTTTAAGCCGACAGTTACTGGTAAATTCATTTTGCCACTTTCAATGAATGAGCCGCAACAATGGAATTATAGTTTTACAACACCCGCCAATGATTGGATTATAAATACGACTAACGCTAATTTTAAATTAGGTGCTGCACCCTTTGGAATTGAAAATAAATATACACCCAAAGTAAATACTTCTTGGAGTTCAAATAGTTTGTTTTTAAATAAGGCGTTCACATTATTTTCTCTGCCGTCAAAGTTGTCATTGGTGGCCTGTAATACAGGCATGACTGAAGTTTATATCAATGGGGTATATGTGATGCAGTTCAATAATTTTTTAAAGAATGATCCCGAGGTAAAAATTAGTGAAACCTTACTTTCTGATCAAGCGATGAAATTGCTTAAACTTGGGGTGAATCAGATTTCGCTAAAGTTTAATTTTCCGACGGTAGGGACGCCAGTTTATTATTATGATTTTGGGATAAAGGCTTACTAATTTAGGATGGCGCTTTCACTTTGTTCAAGCGCAGCTTTTTCAACAATCTCTGGATGGCGCTTTCACTGCGTTCAAGCGCAAACTCTCGTATTGGGCTTACCCAAAGCCCTTTAAAAACATCAGCGGAATTTTTGCATCTAGGACAATGATTAAATACGCGCTTTGCGCGTTTGCTATAAATCCTTGCCTGTTTTTAATAGCAAGCTATTAACACAGTCAATGCTTCATAGCTGACACTTCGTGTCCTTTAATGCGTCTCTTTGAATGCAAAAGCCCCACGATTTCTCGTGGGGCTTTGTGACCGCGTTAGGATTCAAACCTAAAACCCCCTCATCCGTAGTGAGGTACTCTATTCAGTTGAGCTACGCAGCCATTTTCCTAGTTATAGGGGGTGCAAATATATTTGAAATACCTCATTCCCCCAAGGAAAAAGTCAATTATCGGGACTAATTTCTAATAATGCCAGCGTACAAATGCCTCAATAGCAGCATATCTGGTCAATCCTAGGCGTGCATAGATATCTGCGGTATTGGCATTGCGAATTTCTGCTCTTTGCCAAAATTCTCTTGCATCGGTACCTTGGAAGGGTACACTGTCCTTTTGGGATTGATGTATGAATATGCCAAAGCGCTTTTTTAATACCTGATCTGGACTCATAGGAAGGGCCATTTCAATTTCGGCAATATCCCATTCCTGCCATGCACCCTTATATAACCAAACCCAGCAATCTTTAATCCATTCTGCACCTGAAGCTTTAAGTCGACGCAAGCTTTCAAATATGATCTCTAAACAAACTTTATGGGTACCATGTGGGTCAGCTAAATCACCAGCACAATAAATTTGATGAGGTTGTAATTTATTTAAATAGTCCATGGTGATTTTTATATCTAATTCACTCATTGGCTTTTTTTCAATAGCGCCTGTTTCATAAAAAGGCAAATCTAAAAAATGGTGATTCTCATCTTTTAAGCCCACATAGCGACAAGTAGCTTTTGCTTCACAGCGACGAATTAGTCCTTTGATCGCCCTGATTTCAGCAGTATCAATATGGTCTGATTTTTTACTTGCTAAATAGGCACGTGCATTGGTTAAAATTTCTTGACTTTTTTTATTGTCAATGCCAAACAAATCTTCAAAACCAACGGCGAAGTCTAAAAAGCGGGTAACAAATTCATCGGTCACTGCAATATTTCCACTGGTTTGATATCCTACATGCACCTCATGACCTTGATCTTGTAATCGCATAAATGTTCCACCCATACTTATGATATCATCATCAGGGTGAGGGGAGAATATCAATACCTTTTTTGGGAAAGGATTACTACGTTCAGGATGCGCTGGTATAACAACATTAGGTTTGCCACCTGGCCAACCAGTAATGGTATCCCTAAGCATATAAAATACTTGTAAATTAATATCGTAAACAGATTCTCTTAAAACTAATAAGTCGGCCAAACTGTTTTCCGTATAATCATTTGCTGTTAAGCTTAAAATTGTTTTATCTAATTTTAAAGCAAGTTCAATGACGGCTTTTTTAATTAATGCAGGTGTCCAGTCGGTGCTTCCAGTAAGCCATGGTGATTTAT
>JBIIRW010000050.1:0-12854 GCA_044341385.1 Sediminibacterium sp.
CCTGAATGCTCAAGAGGACCTCGTATATGGATGGGTTAGTAAGTACGGGAATTGAATTCCCTTCACAATATTAAATATACTTTTTTCTAATTCAAAAAATATTTTAAACAAATTTATTGCGGTTATCCACATATTGCCATTTTTATCCAATTATTTTATAGTAAAAAAATGCCTTTACTAGTATTAAAAAAAATATAATTCATTCAATAATATTATTTTGTAACTGTCTGAAACATTGATGAATAAAGGGTTTTATTCATCAGCATTATTTATATTTTTATAAATTAAACCTATTAAATGTTATGATTTTTTATATAATGAGGGGGTTAATTTATGCACTTAATGATGAAAAAAATATTTTTATAAAAAAGGGGCATTACCTTTGATTTAGGCCAAAAAACTACTTATGAAGCTACTTACACCCGTTTCTGTTGCATGGTTATCCAAATTAACCAATGCTGAAATTATCGGTAATCAACACTTAGAAATTACTGGCGTGAATGAAATTCATCAGGTTGAATTAGGTGATATTGTGTTTGTTGATCATCCAAAATACTATAATACTTGTTTAAACAGCGAAGCAAGCTGTATTATTATAAATGATAAAAATGTAATAGTGCCCGAAGGAAAGGCTTTGTTATTTTGTACTGATCCTTTTGAAGCTTATTTAAAAATTGTAAAACACTTTAAGCCATTTATTCCTTGTGCAAAAGCAATAAGTGATGATGCAATTATAGGAGAAGGAACCATAATCATGCCCCATGTTTTTATTGGACCCAATGTAACCATTGGTAAAAATTGTGTGTTGCATCCGAATGTTTCTATTTTATCAGATACCGTTATTGGTGATGAAGTAATTATTCAAGCCAATACGGTGATTGGAAGTGACGCTTTTTATTATAATACAAAAAAGGACCGCCAAGATTGGTTTAAAAAACTACTCAGCTGCGGCAGGGTGGTCATTCAAGATAAGGTGGAAATAGGCGCCGGTTGTACCATTGATCGTGGGGTGAGCGGTGATACTATTGTTGGAAGAGGCACTAAGATTGACAATATGGTACATATTGGTCATGATACCCAAATTGAAGCTAATTGCTTATTTGCAGCAGGGGTTGCCATTGCCGGGGGGGTTCAAATAAAGTCGGGGGTGACTTTATGGGGCCAAGTAGGCGTGACGAAGACAATAACGATTGGCGAAAACGCCACCGTTTTAGGTCATTCAGGCGTTACAGGTAGCTTGGCTGGTAATAAAGTTTATATGGGATTCCCCGCGGAAGATGCTGGCAGTAAGAAAAGAGAAATTGTTTGGATAAAACGCATCCCAGAATTATGGAAGAAGGTGATGGATTAAATGTATGCAAGTTTAATTCAATCCCAATACACCCTAGTCATTCAAATCATATAACGTTTTCATTTCTTTACAAATGCGTTGAATACTATCTGGTAAGGGGCGATATTTAAAATCAGGAAAAGCTTTTAATAGTTTTGTATTATCAAAATGCACTACCGCTTGCGCTGTAGCCGCTGTTTCCTTGGTTAATAAAGGTGACTTCCCTGTAATCAAACCTTTGATTGCTTCTAATCGCCATACGATGGCCGTAAGTAATGGTGTTACACGTCGATAAGGAGGGCGCTTATTAAAAGCTTGTGCGATTAAACTAAAAATATATTGGTATTGCACATTTTCAGCGCTAACAATATATCGTTCACTCGTAATAGTGCTATCCATTAATAATTGCATCACATCCACCACATCCATTACATCTACAAAACCGCTCACACCAGTGGTAAACCATGGAAATGCTTCATAAGCAGATTTAAAAATGCCCGAAGATCCCTTGGTCCAATCGCCCGCCCCTAAAATAATCACTGGATTTACAATGGCTACATTTAATCCTTCAGCCATACCGCGCCATACTTCCATCTCTGCTAAATACTTCGTTTTACCATATTCACTATTACTTGATTCAGCAGTCCAATTCATAGTTTCATCTATAGGCGTTCCAATACGAATACGACCTAATGCAGCAACCGAGCTTACATAAACTAGTTTTTGTATTTTATGTTCTAAACAAGCATTCACCACATTTGCAGTTCCTTCCCGATTAGCGATTAACATTTTGTGTTGGTCCTTGGGTGCAAATGAAACAATGGCTGCACAGTGATATACTTGCGTAACTCCTTGCAGGGCTTTTGCTAATGAACCCACATCCAAAATATCTCCCAATATCCAGTTTACTTTTTCAGCGCCTTCAAAACTAGGAATGGTTTGACGATAGAACGCAACCACTTGTTTGTCTTTAGCAAGCAATGACTTTATTAAATGTGAACCAACAAGACCACTGGCACCTGTTACAAAAATCATGGCTTATTCTTTTAATAGTTTAGATATATCTTGTTTTAATTGCTCCACTTCCAATACTTTAAGTCCATCATAAATTTTACCACGCACTTTTCCTTGTCTGTCCACTAAAGCAAAAAATTGGGTATGAATAAATTGATCCTCCATTTTTTCTACATTATTTTTAGGGTCGTCTAATAAATACGAGCCGCGCGCCATTTGATATAAACTATCCTTCCGCCCTGTTAAAAAAATCCACTTTTGTGTATTCACTTGTAAGGAATCTGAATAATGCTTAAGTACCGAAACCGAGTCTGTGTCTGGATTACAGGTGTGTGATAAAATTTGAAAATCCGGCTCGTTTTTATAAATCTCATACACCTGTTTCATATTCGTATTCAACTTTGGACAAATTCCTTTGCAGGTGGTAAAAAAATATTCTACGACCGTAATTTTATTTAATAAATTTTTATCAGTGACCGCTGCCCCATCCTGATTGGTAAAACTAAAGGGTTGCACATAACTTAATATGGGCATTTTCACTTTCCAATTGTCGGTCCCCCTAAATACAAAATAATAAAAGGTGAGTAATAAAACGGTGAAAAATAAAAGATACAATTTCGTTTTGGTAGACATAGTTAACTATTTAATTAAGTGCTCAGTAACCATACAAAATAGGACAATGCCCATTATTGCATTTTTACTCGACAAAGGTAATATTATTTTAGAGGAACCGAGACAGGTTGTACTAATATAACAACATTGGATTATCTTTGTTATATGTTTAAAAATTGGAATTGGGACGCGCTTGGAATTGGAGCCTCATTGGCTTGTGCCATTCATTGCGCTTTACTGCCTTTGTTTTTTAGCAGTTTGCCACTTCTAGGTATCAATATTTTACACAATGTCCAATTTGAATTTGGTATGATTATTCTTTCCTTTGGGATTGGTGCTTATTCATTATACCACGGTTACAAAAAACACCACCACTCCTTCAGACCCTTCATATTATTTACCATTGGAATTGGGTTGATGTTAAGCAGATTGCTTTTCAGAGATTTGGATTTATACTTATTATTTCCTGCAGCATTTTTTATTATCATTGCACATGTCAATAATCATAAAAGCTGTCGTGTACATAACCATGCACACGCGGATGACTGTGATCACTAAGCAAAACTATAGCTCATCTCTCCATCCTTTTCATCCTTGAGCTGAATTCCCATGTCCGTTAATTGATTTCTAATTTTATCGCTAGTGGCAAAGTCCTTGCGTGCTTTGGCATCCTTTCTAATTTCAATCAACAACTGAATCACGCTGTTTAATTGTTGGCGATTGGCCCCTGCGTCCACTTTTAAACCTAAAATATTTTCAATGAATAAGGTAAGTTGTTCCTGTGCAAATATCCAAGTAGCCCCGGATAGCGCATCTATCGAAATGTGTTTGTCCTTTAGTGAATTAATAGTAGGAATGATTTCAAATAAATTAGCGACCACTTTTGCGGTATTAAAATCATCCTCCATAAATTCAGTAAGCTCCTGCAACCAAGTATTTATTTGTGTATCTAAATTGTCGTCCTTAGCCGTTGCGCCTGCTACAAAACTTTGCGCCTTTAACCACTCATAGGCTTCCATCAATCGACGCAATGCTTTTTCGGAAGCTTGTAAAGCGGCATTGCTAAAATCAAGCGTACCTCTGTATTGGCTTTGCAATATAAAAAATCGAACCGTCATGGGCGTATACGCTTGTGTTAGCTCATGATGATTCCCAGAAAATAATTCACTTAACTTAATCACATTGTTATAACTCTTTCCCATTTTACGACCATTGATCGTAATCATATTATTATGCATCCAATAACGTGCAGGTATTTCATGATTGCATACGTTGCTTTGCGCAATCTCACATTCGTGGTGTGGAAATTGTAAATCCATACCACCTCCATGTATATCAAACTTTTTACCTAAATACTTTGTAGCCATTGCGGAACATTCAATGTGCCAACCCGGAAACCCTTCGCCCCAGGGGCTTTGCCAACGCATTATGTGTTCTACAGGTGCTTTTTTCCACAAAGCAAAATCAACTTTATTTTTTTTCTCGTCTTGATTTTCTAACTCACGCGTCGTATCCAATTGGTCTTCCAAATTGCGACCACTTAAAATACCATAGGGTTGATTTTTTTTGGAATAATCCTCATTGTATTTTAAAACATCAAAATAAACGGAGCCATTCGCTTCATATGCATACCCATCCTGCATAATTTTTTTAATCATTTCAATTTGTTCAATAATATGTCCAGTAGCCGTCGGCTCAATACTTGGTGGTAAATTATTAAACTGGTCCATGGCCCAATGATACAAGTGCGTGTATTTTTGCACAAGCTCCATGGGTTCAAGTTTTTCTAAAATTGCTTTTGAAGCTATTTTATCATCAGCTACCTTTCCTTCTTCTTCAAAATGTCCAGCATCTGTAATATTTCTTACATAGCGCACCTTATAGCCTAGATGCATTAAAAAGCGATACACCACATCAAAAGTGATGAACGGACGCGCATGCCCCAAATGACTTTCGCCACTTACAGTAGGTCCACAAACATACATACCTACATTAGGTGCATTTAATGGTTCAAAAACTTCCTTTTGACGTGTTAGTGAGTTGTATAGCTTGAGTGGCATAATTAGTATTGCCTCAAAGATATTTTATTTTCAATAAATAATTAAGGTTAATTCTTAATCAATTGAAGGTCGGCCATGATCATATGATGATCACTTAAGTTTTCATCCAATGATTCCCAGCCTTTTGTTTTCCAAGAAGCATTGGATAAGATATAGTCAATGCGAAGGGTAGGAGAAATGCCCAAATAAGAAGCACCAATACCAAATCCCTTTTCTAAAAAAGAATCGGACCAATCACCCCTAATTGTTTTGTAGGTATACGAGCTCGGTACATCATTAAAGTCGCCTGTGATAATGGTAGGATAAGGGCTTTCATCTAAATATTTTTTAACTATTTGCGCTTGTACTGCACGTTCAATAAATGCAGTACGCATTTTTCGTAGCACCCCTTTTTTACCGTTAATATCAAGACTATCTGCCTTTGCTGTTGTAGCTAAGGCTATAAAATCATTCTGTTTAAACCGATAAGATGCTAGGTGAGTAGTGAATATGCGGATGGTATCGTCTCCTTTTAATATGTCAACATAAATTAATGATTCCTTATTGGTATAGGGAATACGTTGCGCTTTAATAATACGATACTTTGAAAAAATAATACAACCTAAATAATATGATTTCTCAATATTTTGAATATCCTTTGAGAAATAATTAAATGGGTAATTTTTATTAAAATAACTGGCGTGATTGGCAATATCATTAGGCCGATCATTGGTGTTATACTCCTGCAAGCATATAATGTCTGGATTCCATTTTTGAATGGAGTAGGCAATATCCTGAGCTCGTAGCTTTAAAGTACGCGTTGGTTGATTCCCATTAAAACCTTTCACATTCCAGCTTATCACGCGACATGTATTATCTTTCTTCTTTTGCGACATAGATATACCTGGATGCAAAGCCACTAAAGAAAATAGGGTCTCCCATCCTATGGCTAATGTAATCAAGGGTATAAGTGATAGCGGTGGTTTTGCCAATAACCAAAAAATAATTAAAAGTAGTTGTGCAATAACAATATAAGGTGCAAGTAATCCTAAGAAACCATTGATCCAAATTAATGGAAGTGGCTTTATAAATAATGGATATAAAAACAAAAAAGTAAGCAGTAACTGTACTATTAAAAATATCTTTTTACTAAAGCTTCTTATACGTGATTTTTTAGTCATTCGTTTTGGGGGCAATACTTTTATTTAACCAATGTAGTAAATTATGCATCCATTTTCCTAAATCAATTCCCTTTTTTAATAACAGTACATAAACAACACCCATAATCACGGATATCAATACTACCAGCGAATTTGCAGTTTGATATGTCGTAAGCCTTGCTATTTGTAATGCAAAATAGAGTATGCTAAGTATCCATAAAGGAACGCCATTGCCTATATTAGCAATAAGTTTAAACCGTGGTGCAATTAATGTGGCGGCAATGACTACTGCACTAACACTCATACTGGCTCCCAACAACGGAAATTGAATAAAATTTGCGCCAACACCAAAAGACATGATAATATAGGTAAGGCCCCCCATTATGCCAGCGTAAAAGTAAATAGGAAACAAATGTTTATTTGATGCATTCATTTGCAACACATATCCAAATACACTTAACCAAATCATATTGGTAAACAATTCCCAAAAGCCATCGTGTAACCAATTAAAAGTAAATAAGCTCCAAGCATGGGTAATCCATTGATTACCGCTAGTGGGAAGCGAAAATAAATGAAATATGTTTTTATAAAATAATTCAATGGGCGTGCCGTCTAAAAAATAAATTACTTTTAAAAATCCCAATAGCACATAGGCGACCAAATTGATTGCCAAAAGCGCAACTAATGCATTATTGTCAGCACCTAATATCGGTTTTTGATTTGAACCTTGTTCCATATGATGCTTAGTTAATAAACAATTATAAATACGAATTTTCTTTTTTCTTCCATAAATATACCAATACAAAGCCTACAATTGCCCCACCCACATGTGCCCACCTTGCTACATTATCACCCGCTGAATTTTCCAAAGCCTTATATAATTCAAAAGCAAAATATAAAATACCTAACCATTTTGCTTTAATAGGAAATAGAAAATAAATATAGATATAGGTATTTGGAAATAAATACACAAACGCAATCAATATACCAAACACCGCACCACTTGCGCCTAAGGTGGCTGTGTTTATTGTTTTATTATAATAGGTAGTAATTAAATCCATTACCTCAGGTGCGATTCCCGGTGTAGACAAATTCACTTTATTATCACTTAATATGCGCGTCAATGGTATGCGGTGTGCTTCTGCATACTTTAATACCGTATCCGCAAAGCCTGGCGAATTAGATTTACTTAAGGTGAGCAGATTTTGATACTCATTGCTTAAGGGTATAAACTGATCCGATAAAATAAGCAAGTGTATCACTGCTGCACCCACGCCACATAAAAAATAAAATAATAAAAAGCGTTTGGGTCCCCATACATTTTCAAGAATAGAACCAAACATCCAAAGGGCAAACATATTTCCTAAAATATGGCCAAAGTCGCCATGCAAAAACATATGTGTAATTAGCTGCCATGGTTGATACAGTTCACTTTGCCATGCGTGTAATGCAAAATAATTTTCGATAGAGAAGCTGCTCATCGGTCCGCCAAATGTATTTTGAGCTAAAAAAACCAACCCATTAATAATTAATAAATTTTTAATGATGGTAGGTAATACCTCAAACCGTGTGGGCCTAAATTGATTCATTCGTAATATATTTTATAATAAATCGGTTCTTTTTAATTGTACTACATTTTCAATATGTAAGGTATGCGGGAACATATCCACCGGTTGTATCTTAGTCACCGTATATTTTTCACCCAATAAAGATAAGTCACGTGCCTGAGTTGCAGGATTACAACTTACATATACAATTAATGGTGCCTGTATCTCTAATAACTTTTTGACTAATTTATCATGCATGCCTGCGCGCGGTGGATCTGTAATAATCACATCTGGTTTACCATGGGTATCAAAAAATGCATCATTACAAATGTCAATAACATCGCCTGCAAAAAATGCAGTATGTGATAAATTGTTGATGCTTGCATTTTCCTTCGCATCTTCAATAGCATCAGCAACTACTTCGACTCCAATTATTTTTTTAGCTTCTTTACTACAAAAAATGCCAATACTACCTGTACCACAATATAGATCATAGACCACTTCCTTACCAGTAAGCTCAGCGAAGCTACGCGTTACTTGATATAAGCTTTCGGCCTGTTTTGAATTGGTTTGAAAAAATGATTTAGGACTTATTTTAAAATCAAAATTTTCTAAGGCTTCTGTGATATAACCAGTACCATAATACACTTGCGGTATTAAATCCTGCATACTATCATTTCGCTTTTCGTTTATCGTATATAATAGCGTGGTGATTTGAGGGAATTTTTTCAAGAACAAATTAAGTAAGGCTTCTCTTTTTTCGCCACCATCATATCCTAAAATGACATTCACCATCCACTCCCCTTTGGTGGTATTGCGGATAAACATATTACGAAGCCATCCTTGGTGTTGTTTAATATTATAAAAAGGCATTTCATTTTCAATGGCAAACTGAACTGCTGTTTTTCTAATTTCATTGGTAGGTTCAGATTGTAAGTAACAGGTATCTATCTCCACCACTTTTTCAAAAAACCCTCTTGCATGAAAACCACCTGCGCCAATAGATTTAGTAGGTTCTAAACCTGCAGCCTTCATTGCTTTGAACTCCTCAAAG
The DNA here is from genome assembly GCA_044341385.1 of Sediminibacterium sp. GTDB lineage: Bacteria > Bacteroidota > Bacteroidia > Chitinophagales > Chitinophagaceae > Sediminibacterium. The sequence continues at coordinate 8,757 of JBIIRW010000050.1, forward strand.
GGTATAAATTTTTCAGTCGCAAATGTATATTCTACTTTATTACGATATCCTTGCGTTTCCTTAGCCCCCAAAATGGGTGGGATAACTGGTAAAGGTATTTTAGCGATGCGCGTTAAATTATCAAATACCTGTTTGTGTTTGTACACCAACTGTTGTTCATAAGGTAACATCTGCCATTGACATCCGCCGCATACACCAAAATGCGAACAAAAAGGTTGTACACGTATTGGGGAATAGGTATGAAATTTTTTAACAAACCCCTCTCCCCAATCGGCTTTGTTTTTTTGGAGTTGCACATCCACCACATCACCCGGCACAGCGCCTTCCACAAATATTACTTTGCCATTCACTCTTGCCAGTGATTTTCCTTCGGCTGCATAATCTTCAATGAGGACATTTTCTAATAAGGGGGCTTCTTTCTTTTTTCTCACGATAGCAAAGGTAATACCCATGGATTAAAATAAGGGTAAAACTGAATTTTAATTGTGATTAGTTTTATTGATAATCGCTTATTTTTACAGCAATTTTTAAATAACCCGACTTTAATAAAATGCGTATTAAAAAAGCGATCCTATTATTTGTGTTTTTACCAAGTTTTTGCTTTGCACAAACCAAAAAGCCAATTACAAAAAGCAGTACGAGTACCGTTATTAATAAGCCGGCAGTAAATGCACAAGGCCACAGTATACAGATTAGCCTAAAACCATACCAAAACACCAAAATATACATTGGTACTAACTATGGTAACTCCCGCGTACTCGCCGATTCTGCTATCTTAAATGATAAAAGCGAGGGTGTTTTTGCATCTAATAAAAAATTGACTCCTGGAATCTATTTTGTAGTATCTCCCAAATATGCCATCTTATTTGATTTTTTGGTGGATGAAAATCAAAAGTTTAAAATAATAGCAGACACCACTAACTTAAGTGATGTTAACATTATCGGTTCGAATGATAATACCATTTTTAAAAATTACTCGAAATCAATGAATGAGATTGGTGCGCAGTTAAGTGAAATTGAAAAAGCATTCAAATCAGCAACCAATAAAAATGATTCAACAACACTTACTAATAAATATAATGATAAGAAAAAGGAAATGAACGAAAAGCGCCAAGCAATTATGAAGGGGCAGCCGAATTCCATGACTGCTTATCTTTTAAATGTAATGCAACGCCCTGATGTACCAGCTATGCCGATAGTGAATGGTAAAGCGGATTCAACCTACCCTTTTTATTATGTAAAAAATCGCTTTTGGGATAATGTCGTATTTAATGATAATCGCTTGGTAAGAACACCTTTTTTTGAAGCTAAGCTTGATGAGTATTTCAAAAATTATGTTTCCCGTGAACCAGATTCTATTATTGAGGAAGTGCAATACATGTTAACAGTAGCGAAAACTGGAAATGAAATTTATCCCTTTTTACTTTTTAAGTTTACGAATAAATATATTACTCCTGAGTTCATGGGTCAGGATAAAGTGTTCCTACATATTTATCAAAACTTTTTTGCCAAAGGGGATACCGTTTTATTGAACGAAGCTTCTAAAAAATCAATCACCGAACGCGCCTACAGCATGATGGCCAACCAGCTTGGCTTGGCCGCACCACCATTGGTTATTAACGATATCAGTGATAAAAAAATATCCTTGTACGATATCGCTTCCCCGTACACTTTTGTTGCATTTTGGGATCCCACTTGTAGTCACTGTAAAGTTGAAATTCCAAGGGTGGATTCTTTTTATAAAGCGATTTGGAGCAAACTAAATGTAAAAGTACTTTCAGTAAATATCAATTTTAAAGAATTGGAAGCTTGGAAAACTTTTATCAAAGAAAATAAATTAGCAGGTTGGATACATGCTTATCAAACCGAAGCCGATTTAAATAAAGAAATACAACAAGGCAAACCTACTACCATTCGTCAATTATACGATGTATTTAAAACACCCACCTTTTATTTACTCGATGCGAATAAAAAAATTATTGCCAAAAATTTAAGCATTGAACAGTTCAATGATTTTTTGGTAAATACTAGCAATAAAAAAGCGCCTTAAATTAGGCGCTTTGAATTATTTAAATTGGCGTGTATTACTAAAATACAGCGGCAACTACATCTTTCACCACTTTTGGTTTTCCTAAAGTGTAGTAATGTAACACCGGTACCCCAGCCGCTTTCAGCTCCTTGCTTTGTTGTATCAACCATTCTGTACCCACTTGCTCACAAGCCTCATCGGTAGTGGCAGCCAACATTGCAGTTGATAAATCAGTAGGTATATCTACATAAAAAATATTAGGTAAAATAGTCAACTGCTTTTTATTAGTAATTGGTTTTAAGCCTGGTATGATGGGAACATTAATACCCATACTTCTGCAAGCATCCACATATTCGAAATATTTTTTGTTGTCAAAAAACATTTGTGTCATAATATATTGTGCACCTGCATCTACTTTTTCTTTGGCTTTTTGTAAATCAAATTCCATACTTGGTGCTTCAAAATGTTTTTCAGGATAGCCCGAAACACCCATACAAAAATTACTCTTGCTACCATTAATAATATCCTTATCCAAATAAATACCATTATTTAATCCAACCACTTGCTTTAATAATTCAATAGCTTGCTTGTTACCATTGTGTTCTGGCACAAAAGTTTTTTGTCCCTTTTCCGCATCTCCTCTTAACACCAAAACATTATCAATGCCTAAAAATTGTAAATCAATTAATGCATCTTCCGTTTCTCTTTTGGAAAAGCCCCCACAAATAATATGTGGTACTGCATCTACATTATAATGATTCATAATTGCCGCACAAATACCTACGGTACCGGGGCGTTTGCGTACATCTACTTTTTCCTCCACACCCGCTGCGTTTGTACGAATAATCGTTTCGCTGCGATGATAAGTTACATTTATCCAAGAAGGCTTAAACTCCATCAGTGGATCTAAATGCTCATAAATGTATGAGATGGTTCTTCCTTTTAAAGGGGGTAATACTTCAAAGGATACTAGGGTGTCTTTTGCTTTTGCTAAATGTTCAATTACCTGCATAGTGTACAAAAATAGTTAATATTAGTTTCCAATGTGCCAAATCCTATATTTCCCCTTATTTTTGTATAAATATACATCGTGATACTCGCCATACATACCGACAAATTAATTAAACAATATAAGGGCCGCAAAGTAGTGGACAATGTGAGTATTTCAGTAAAGCAAGGTGAAATTGTAGGGTTATTGGGACCAAATGGTGCCGGAAAAACGACTACTTTTTACATGGTCGTTGGATTAATTGCACCAGATGAAGGCCGTGTATTTTTAAATGACGCCGATATTACCAAACTACCCATGTATAAGCGTGCACAAATGGGCCTCGGTTATTTACCACAGGAGGCAAGTGTGTTTCGAAAATTATCTGTCGCAGATAATATTATGGCCGTTTTAGAAATGACCAAATTAACAAAAGGCGAAAGAGAACATAAATTAGAATCTCTTTTAGATGAATTTAATTTACACCAGGTCAGAGATAATTTTGGGGATAGTTTAAGTGGTGGCGAACGTCGTCGTACCGAAATTGCACGCGCATTATCGGTGGATCCTAAATTTATTTTATTAGACGAACCCTTTGCTGGCGTGGATCCTATCGCTGTGGAAGATATTCAATCTGTCGTTGCTCGATTAAAATTAAAAGATATTGGTATTTTAATAACGGATCATAACGTGAATGAAACATTATCCATTTGCGATCGTGCCTATTTATTAATTGAAGGAAAAATATTTAAACATGGTAGCGCAGAAGAGTTGGCAGAAGATGAACAAGTGCGCCGATTGTATTTAGGAACCAACTTTGAATTAAAACGCAAAGATTGGATTATTGAGATGGGTAACAAGCCTAAATAAAAGTCCCTAAACTTCACAACTAAAACTGACCCTGTTACTTAATTAATTAAAGTGTATGGTGTATATTGTGATACACCTATGAAAATTTTCAGCCCCGCACTGTCAAGATTGGCTCGTTTCCGTTACTGGCATATCGAGCATTGGGTAAATAACCCCATTGCGGCGCAGCGTGAGGTATTACAAGATTTAATTACCCACGGCCAATACACGC
>JBIIRW010000111.1:0-3720 GCA_044341385.1 Sediminibacterium sp.
GTGAAAGGAGAATTACAAGGCTGTGCTTGGGATTTCAGAAGCGGATTTCAATCAGGGGTATTGCGTATGTCATGGGCGAATGATGGTTCCTTATTTGTAGGAGAAACCAACAGAGGATGGGGATCGGCAGGGGAAGCGAATGAAGGAATGCAAAGATTGTATTGGAACTCATTCATGCCTTTTGAAATGAAAACAGTGAAAGCAATGCCTGATGGTTTTGAAATTGAATTTACAAAACCGATAGACAAGAAAAAAGCAACTAATTTATCTTCCTATTTAGTAGAAAGTTTTAATTATAAGTATACGCCAGTATATGGTAGTCCAACTATGAATTTAAAAAAATGTCCTGTGAAAGGCGTGAAAGTATCTGAGGATGGATTAACCGTGCGTATTATTGTGGGTGATTTAAAACAATATTATATCCACAAAATTTCATTAGATGGTATCAGGGATCAGGATAGTTCTTATTCGCTAGTGCATTCAACAGCTTATTATACTTTGAACAATATTCCTGATGGCCCTAGTTTATCATTAAAAGAAGTGAGTACTAAAAATGTACCCACCGCGACAGCGGCTGTTGCAAAAGTAAAAGCAGGTGAAGTAATGACGTATGAGCAAGTTAAACCATTACTGATTCGTAATACTTGTGTAGCTTGCCACAACCCCAATAAAAAATTAGTAGGACCAGGTTTTAATGAAATAGCTAAAAGAAAATATTCAGTAGATAAAATTTTACAATTGATCAAAAATCCGCAGCCACAAAATTGGCCGGAGTATGCAACCCCAATGGCACCAATGCCACAAGTGTCTGAATCAGATGCGCGTAAAATTGCAACGTGGATAAATTCATTAGATAAGTAGTGAAGGGCTTCAACAACATATTAAAAATGCAACCCTATAAAATATATGTGGTTGCATTTTTTGTGGTAGGTATTTCGTGTACTAAGTCGGTAGGAACGGATGTAAATATTATTATTCCTAATCCAATTAATATAAATAATGATTCCCTCAATTATTTGGCGTTGGGAGATTCTTATACGATTGGTACTTCTATTGATATTGTGGATGGCTATCCCAATCAAACTTTTCAATTACTAAAAGGTGCAGGACTTAAAATGAATACCCTTCAAATTATTGCAAAAAATGGATGGACCGCAGATGATTTAAAGAATGGTTTAGCAAACGCCGATAAAAAAGCAGCATACCAAATTGTGACTATTTTAATTGGGGTGAATAATCAATACCAAGGTAGGCCAATGACTGAGTATGAGCCTGTATTTTTATCCTTACTAAAATCAGCAATTGCATTAACAGGAAATAAACCAAAAAGAGTTTTTATAATGAGTATCCCTGATTGGGGGATTACCCCTTTTGCATCAGGAAGAGATCGAAAAGTGATTGCAAATGAGATTGATAAATACAATGCAGTCTGTGAAAATTACGCGAAAGCCTATGGCACTAATTTTATCAATATCACAGATGGGTATCGTGTGGATGGATTTAAAACTGATTATTTAGCGGTGGATGGATTGCATCCTTCCAAATTGGAATACACCAAGTGGGCGATTAAGTTGACCCAACAAATAGTGAATGTATTTGCAGCGGGTGGGTAAAATAATTTTATTATTATTTATTAATATATAAATTAAATAGTATATTTATAAAGATTTGCGATCATTTATTCGCATTAATAAATATGCTATGAAAAAAATACTTTTTAGTACTTTAATATTAATTCAGCTAAGCTGTGGAAACGATAATTCTGTTTCAGAAAATACATCGAATGCTGTAAAAATTGAATCATCAGAAAAACAAAATGGTGAGATTTTGTCATCTGAATTTTTAGGAAATTATCATGGAATACAGCCAAGTTATAATTTAAAAAATAAATTTGGGGATGACTTAGTGATTAATGGAAAAAAAGTACCAATTCCCTCGATTGATTATAAATTTCTTTTAAATGAGAATAATCAAGTTAGTTTGCAGCAAATTAATTTAGAAGACAATCAAAGGGTTTATTATGACGGAGAAATTAAAGTTATAGAAAACAAGGATAATATACTTAAACTAGAATGTTCATTGAGTGATGGTAAAAATTCAAATCCAACTTATATTTTATTAATAAATAGGGTAGATAAGTCAGTGGTTTGTTCAAGCGAAAATCAACCCGAATTCCCATTAAAGAAAATTAAATAATTACTATTAGCGTTTATTGATACAATTGTTTTACTAACTGGTCTCCAGTTAATTCAAAATTTATAAATCAAATGAAAAAATCAACTCAATTTGTTTTCACAATTATTGTAACATTAATTACATTATTTAGTTGTACAAATGTTTCTGACAAAAAAAATACAAAAGCGGATACTGCTAAAATAGCTATTGACACTGCTGGCATCAATCAAGCTAGTGTTGCAGAAAATATATTATTGCCAACTGATATTAAGGTTAAAATGTTTTATGAAGTTCAAAGTTATGTTGATGAAGATGGGGTTTTACATAAAACAGAATATTATGAAAAGCCAGATTTCATGAAAAAAGAAAGTGAACTTTTTTGTTTTGGTCAAGATTTTATGAAGATTGAAATTTTTGCAAATGGCAAAAATATTTCATTTATAGTAAATTTGGAAAATAAAACAATATTTAAAAAAAATGATTTAGAAATTAAAGATAAAATAACATTTACAAATAAAGATTTTAATTTCATTTTTGGAAACTATATGATTTTAGTTAAACAAGGAGATAATATTTTGTTTAAGAAAGAAGTTGAAGTTACTACATGTGATTAATTATTATAAAAAAGCTATATGAAAAGAGTATTATTTATCCCATTTTTATTTGCATTCTATATTGGAATTAAAAAGCCTTTGTAAATAATTGATTTACAAAGGCTTTTATAATGATCAGTGCCCAGAACAGGAATCGAACCTGCACATCCTTGCGAACGCTAGATTTTGAGTCTAGTGCGTCTACCAATTCCGCCATCTGGGCAGGGGTGCAATATTACATCATTAACGAAAATCTGCCAAAATACGATCTAGGTATTTTTTCTTATAGTAATACTCCTTTACTTGCAACATTGCTTCTTTGGTAATATTGATTGAATTACCCTCCAAAATCGCTTTAACAGGTGTGTAAATTGCATTTTGTATGGTTTTGACTTGTTCAGTTACTGTAAGTTTTTCGGTATCAGCATCGGCGTCCATCCATGCTTCATTTAAATCCATCATTTCCATTAAAAATTCAGGGCTTAAAGCATATTTCTCATCCGATTCCATATATCCCATGACCTCCAATACATAGGGAAGGATGAGTTCCTTATTGTTAAGTAAGGTAAACGCCTTATTGGCGATGGCCGACTTTTCTAAAGCGATTTCTTGTTCTTCGGTACTCGATTGGGTGAATTTATCAGGATGGGAGGTTCTTTGCAGTTCCATATAGGCCTGCCTTAACTTGGCAGCATCTACCTGAAATCCTATAGGCAATCCAAATAATTCAAAATAGTTCATCTTTTATATATTGTATACTTTGTAAAAGTAGGATAATGGAAGGTATTGGACTTATTATTCAAGGAAATTTTCACTAATTACAAATGCAGATAATAGTCCTTGAGTAACGCAATAAATTCAGGGCTGTAGTTGTTGTCTGCATCCTTGATAAATATTTTTGTTCTTTTTACCTGCGGAATATCATTTGTTTTTTCTGTATCAATTTGTCCCG
>JBIIRW010000051.1:0-12266 GCA_044341385.1 Sediminibacterium sp.
ATTCACAATGGTTATTTATATACAAGTTCCGAAATGTTGGTATATCGATACAAACTTGATCCAAAAGTAATGATTCCCATGGGGGAACCAGAATACATAGTTATTGATAGTGGTCGCAGAAGAGAACATGATGGAAAACCATTGGCCTTTGATGGTAAGGGGCATATTTTTGTTCCCTTTGGTGCTCCTTCTGATGCTTGTCAAGTGGAAAACAGATTACCTGGTTCTCCGGGAATGAAACCCTGCCCAATTTTAGATTCAAACGCAGGCGTGTGGATGTTTGATGAAAATAAATTAAATCAATTCAGAACTGTTGATGGTGTAAAAGTGGCAACCGGTTTAAGAAGCTTGGTGGCAATGACTTGGAATACACAAGATAATTCATTGTATTGCGTGGGCCATGGCCGAGATGGACTTGTAAATACTTGGCCGCAATACTATAATGCATGGCAAAGTGCATTATTACCTTCTGAAGCTTTTTATAAATTAAAACCAGGTGCAAATGCGGGTTGGCCTTATTATTACTTTGATCAAATGAAAGGAAAAGTAATGTTGAATCCTGAATATGGCGGTAATGGTGAAATTGAAAATACAGATACAACCATTGAAACACCTATTGTTGGGTTCCCTGGACATTTTGCACCTAATGATTTATTATTTTATACCGGAGATCAATTTCCTGCAAGATATAAAAATGGCGCCTTTGTCGCATTTCATGGATCCACTATTCGTGCGCCGTATCCGCAAGCTGGATACATTATAGCATTCGTTCCTTTTGTAAATGGCAAACCACAAAAGTGGGAAGTATTTGCAGATGGATTTACCGGAAGAGATACATTAGTTAATACGAGTGATTCCAAATATCGTCCCATGGGATTAGCGCAAGGTCCAGATGGTTCCTTGTATATTTCAGAATCTGAAAAAGGAAAAATTTGGAAAGTGAAATTCAATGGTAAAAAAGAGGAGTTCACAGAAAAGAATTTGGCAAAAATGAAAGAAAGAGAAAACAGAACTTATGTTAAAAATCCAGACATCGTTGTAGACAATTTAGAGCGTAATAAAGTAGCCATTGGTGGAGAAAAATTATACCAAATGAATTGTTTGATGTGTCATCAAAAAAATGGGAAAGGCGATGGCGTCAGATTCCCTTCTATTGCAGCATCCGATTGGGTAAATGGCAATAAGGATACCTTAATATCTGTTATGTTAAAAGGATTGGAAGGCCCAATAAAAATAAATGGACAGCCCTTTGTTGGTATGATGCCAAAATTTGCGCAACTGCCTGATCAAGACATTGCTAGCATTTTAAGTTACATAAGAAAAAACTTTGGGAACAATAGCGATTCTGTCACAAAAACTGAAGTTACAATTGTTCGTCAAAGATTAAGATTAATCAAGATGAAACAAATGCAACTTCAGGTGCTTAATGATAAGAAATAAATTTATTTTACATAAATAGGGTTTGCAAGTCCGTTTAAATCATACAACACTTTGCCGCCCTTGATAGTAACCTCACATTCAAATTTTTCAGTACCTTTTAATTTGAATCCGGTTTTATCATAAAATCCAAAGTTGCCTTTTCTAACATTAAAGATGGCAATATCCGCTTCGGAACCTTCAGATAAATTACCTAATAATGGACGGTTAATTACCTGTGCAGGTTTCCAAGTACTCGCCTTGATAACTTCCACCAATGACATACCCATATTCAAAAACTTTGACATGACACTTAATTGATCTTTCATGGAAGTGTTCATGCTACCTGTATGTAAATCAGTACTTATCGTGTTTGGATATAGGCCTGCCTTCAAAGCTGGTATCGCTTGTGAATAATTAAAACTTGCACCACCATAACCCACATCAAAAATAATTCCTCTTTTTTGCGCCTCTAAAACAAATGGCTTTAAGTTATTTTTATCATCGACAATTTCTTCACGCGCACCCCCTAATGCAGCATAAGTATGGGTATAGATATCGCCTGGTCTTAAATGTTTAAAAAATAAATCTTGAATGGGTAAATTAGGCTTGGATCCACCAAAATCAATGATTACAGGTAGTTTTGCTAAATTTCCTGCTTCAACAACTCGGTCCGTTGGCGTCCAATCTTCTCCATTAAAATGGGCTAGCTTAAACCCTACAATATAATCACTGTATTGTTTAGCAGCACTTGCCGCAAATTTTGAATTCATCTCTGCCAAATCTTGTTCGTAATTTCCACCACGCATCCCTTCCCCAACAATATTTAAAAAAGACAACACTCTAGTTTGAGAAACATCAATTACATTTTTCTTAAATGTGGCAAAATTTTTCCACCCGGCACCACCGCAATCCACTACAGTAGTTACCCCGACTCTAAATGTATAACCGTCAGGCATTAAAGCACTTAAGCCATCACTTAAGTAATGATCAGGTTGCGTGCCCGCAAATACGTGGGCATGTATATCTATAACACCTGGTGCTACAATTAAACCAGAAGCATCCACCACTTGTTTAGCGTCTTTTACGTTTAAATTTTTGTCGACTTTAAATATTTTACCTTGTTTAATAGCTACATCCATAACGGCATCGATGCCATTTTTGGGATCAATTACATGACCGCCCTTAACTAACACATCATAGATAGGAGCAGCATTTTGCGCGTTTAATCCAAAATAAAATACGAATAAACCTAATAATAATAATACAACCTGCTTTTTCATATAAATTAATTTTTAATAATAAGAAATTCAATTTTTGGTATAGGAAAGCTACACATTTTGAAAATGAAATCAATTGCTTGCTTAAAATATTTTTAAAGAATACCGCTCATCCCAAATTTTACTTAAATAATTTCTATGTAAGGAGTGTTATTTAGAACCTATTTAAAAAAAGTGTATAAAATGTCGCTTACACATCACAAAATATGCGTTTTATTCATTAATTTTTGGTTCAAAATATAATCGATTGCTATGAATTTTATTGCCACCCTATTAGTAACTAACTTACTAAACTTTTCGCCTGCAGATACCAACCAGTATCAATTAGTCGTAGGCTCCTATACAAAAAAAGGAAATCCAGGTATTGAAGTTTATTCTGTAAACGCAGTAACAGGGAAACCTAATTTATTGTATACCAAAGAAAACGCAAACGCTTCGTATTTAACTTTAGCAAATGAAGGCAAATTAATGTATGCCGTTTCTGAAGGATCAAAAGATGCCTCCTCTGTAAATTCATACAAGCTAAATAGCAATAATGAATTTGAAAAAATTAATAACTCAGCCATTAAAGGTGCGGGTCCTTGTTTTATCACTTATCGTTCCGAAAGTAGAACAGTGTACACTGCTAATTACACTTCGGGAAGTTTAAGTGTTTTTAAAACAAGTGAGGAAGGTGCATTACTTCCAATTGCACAAGAAATTAAATACAATGGGTCAAGTATTGACAAAGCAAGACAAGAAGCTTCCCATGCACATAATGTTGTTTTAAGTTTGGATCACTCCTATTTATTAGTGACTGATTTAGGGGGTGATAAAATTTATCAACATAAAATTTACGCGGATGGATTAGTGGACGAAAACTATACCGCCATTCCAATCACGCCAGGAAATGGTCCAAGACATTTTGTTTTTGATGCCACTGGCAAACATGGTTATTTGATTAGTGAAATGTCAGGCACAGTGGATGTTTTTGCAATAGATCAAAATAAGTTTAATAAAGTACAAAGCATTATTGCAGATACGTCTAGCACCAAAGCTTCAAAAGGTAGTGGTGATATTCACATTTCCCCAAGTGGCAAATGGTTAATCTCCACTAATAGAGTGACCAGTAACGAACTTACAATTTTTAAAATTGGCGAAAACGGATTGCTTACAAAAATGTATCATCAACCTGTCGCAGAAAAACCGAGAAATTTTAGTTTTGCGCCATTGGGAAATTTTGTTTTTGTTGCAAGTCAAAATGATGACAAAGTGCAAATATTTTCATTTGATGATGCTACTGGAAAATTGACCAACACCCATCAGGACATGAAAATTAATGCCCCTGTTTGTTTGGTTTTCTCCACTGAACCTATGGAAGTAAATCCTGAGGAAAGAATAAAAAAATCAAATATCACTTTAATTCCTGTAGTCCCTCCTATTGCCAATTATTTGAAACAAGTTCAAGTAGGAAAATTGGTTTACTTATCAGGTCATGGCCCTGACAAACCCGGGGGCGGACAAATGTATGGCCATTTAGGAAAAGACGTAACTATTGAAGAAGGCGCAGCTGCTGCAAGACTTACCGGAATTTCAATGCTGTCTACATTAAAATCCTATATCGGCGATTTAAATAAAGTAAAGCGAATTGTAAAAGTACTAGGATTAGTGAATTCTGATCCCGCATTTGTGCAACAGCCCGCTGTAATGAATGGATTTTCCAATTTAATGGTGGAAGTTTTTGGAGAAAGGGGGAAACATGCACGCTCTGCATTAGGTGTTGCCGCACTCCCTAATAATATTTCTGTTGAAATTGAAATGATTGTGGAACTTAAATAAATTAATAATATAAAATTAAAAAAAAATGAAAACTCAAAATCGCCGCTCAATTTTTAAAAAAATGTTTGCTGGATTCTTAGGAATTACAGGTGCTAGTGTCGCTGCAAATGCAACACCAAATTCAGGTGTGGATGCGAATGGAAAAGAAGTATTTAATGTTCAAATGGACCAAGACATTCCACTTTTTTCTGGTGCAACTAAATTTGCAGGAATGGTGTTTGTTGCAGGGAAAGGGGCGCATTTTGAAGGAGACATTAAAGCACATACGGATCATGTACTAAAAGAATTAGAGAAAGAGTTGATCAAAGCGGGTTCCTCTATGGAAAAAGTTTTAAAAGTAAATGTATACTTAGCTGACCTAGGTGATTACAAACAAATGAATGAAGTATTCAAAGGCCGCTTTGGACCAAAACCACCAGTAAGAACAACCGTTGCTACCTATGGTGGTGTTCCAGGAAACTCATTGGTTGAAATGGATTGTATTGCAATTGCAAACTAAAAATTAAAACTAAATATCATGAAACGTAGAGACCTGTTAAAATATATATCAATCACACCAATTGCTGGTGCATCTATTGTAGGTGGATTTTCAACTGCTAATGCAGCACCAATGGCAACCCCGTTAGCCGCAGCCATGAAGCGTGATTTATTCGCTGAACTAGGCGTTCGAACATTTATTAATGCTGCTGGTACTTATACCGCAATGACTGCGTCACTAATGCGCCCTGCAACAGTGGAGGCCATCAGACAAGCATCCCACAAATTTTGTATGCTAGACGAATTACAAGACAAAGTGGGCGAAAGATTAGCCGCAATTACCAGAGCTGAATCAGTCGTAGTTACCAGTGGGGCATTTTCTGCATTAACCTTAGGAATGGCTGGCATTTTAACTGGGTTAGATCCAGCAAAAGTAAAAGCACTTCCTAAATTAGAAGGCACTGGTATGAAAACGGAAGTAATATGTCAAAAAGCACATGCCATTGGATACAATCAAGCCTTAACGAATACTGGAGTGAAAATGGTTATGGTGGAAACTTTGGAAGAATTAAAAAATGCCATCAATGAAAAAACAGCAGCTATGCATTTTTTACATGTGCAATCTGATAAAGGACAAATACAACATGAAGAATGGGTAGCTATTGGAAAAAAATATGGTATTCCTACTACGATTGATATTGCTGCGGATGTACCTCCGGTTAGTAACCTTTGGCGCTTTAATGAAATGGGCTTTGACTTTGTAGCCATTTCAGGTGGTAAAGCACTAAGAGGACCTCAAAGTGCTGGCTTATTAATGGGTAAAAAAGATTTAATCAAGGCAGCCCGTTTATCAATGCCGCCACGTGGGGAAACCATTGGTCGTGGTATGAAAGTAAACAAAGAAGAAATATTAGGTATGCTTGTTGCCGTGGAAGAATTTGTAAAAATTGATCATGATGCTGAAGCACTTATCTTTTTAGAGCGAATCAAAAAAATTCAAGCAGCTGCAGAATCAGTACCAGGTGTTACAACAACAATTTCAACACCCGTATTAGGAAACGTTACCCCTACTTTAAACATTTCATTTGATTATAGTAAGATTAGTAAAACAGGCGAACAATTACGTTTGGATTTACGCAACGGAAACCCTTCCATTGAATCCGTTGGCGGTAAAGATAATATTGGCATGACTGCATGGTCATTACAAGAAGGAGAAGATAAACTTGTTGCTAAACGATTAAAAGAAGTATTACAAAACGCTGCTAAATAAATTAAAAGGGATTATGAAAAAAATAGGATTACTATTATTATTGACAGGCTCGTTTTATTTTACCCAAGCCCAATTATTTCCTAAAACTGAATTAGAATATCTAACCTCCAATTGGAAGGGAGAACGATTTGAAGATGGTCGCCCTAAAATAAGTGATGAATTAATTGCTAGAGCAAAAAAAATTGGCATTGAAGAAGCTTGGCAAGTACTTCATAATGAAGGTTACAATAATCAGTTTGAAGGAAATTGGAAAATGGTGCATGACAATGTTCCTGTGGTTGGCCGAGCTGTAACTGCAAAGTACAGCCCTACCCGTCCGGATATTGAAGCACTTATTAAAGAGCGTGGCAAAAAAGAAGGGCGCACTGGCAATACCAATGCATGGCCAATTCAAATTTTACAAAAAGGAGATGTTTATGTTGCAGAAGCATTTGGCAAAATAGCACAAGGCACATTAATAGGTGATAATTTAGGGGCATCTATATTCAACAAAACTGGCAATGGTGTTATTTTTGACGGCGCTGCTCGGGATTTGTCAGGATTATCGCAACTAAAAGGATTTAACGCCTATGTACGTGACTTTCATCCCTCATTTTTGGAAGAAGTAGTATTAATAGGACTCAATGGACCCATAAAAATTGGAGGTGCTATTGTGATGCCTGGTGATTTGGTTTTATCTGAAAGAGAAGGCGTTTTATTTATACCTGCACATATGGCTGAAAAAGTAGTCGCTACTTCAGAATTTATTTCAGTACGTGATCGTTTTTCGAAAGATGTTTTGAAATCAGGCAAATACAATGCAGGTCAAATTGACAACCAATGGACAGAAGAAATTAAAACTTCCTTTTTAAATTGGATAAGCGCCCACCCTAACGAACCCATTATTACCAAAGAAGCACTTGAAAAGTTTTTAGAAAAAAGAACTTGGTAAGTTTAATTAATTAAAAATATACAATGAAAAAATATAAACCATTTCTGTATTTATCTTTAGGACTATTTGCACTTTCAGGTGTGTTGTACTTAATGCATACCAATGATTATTTAGGACTCCTATTAGCATTAGCATTTTTATCCTTAAGCTTAGGTGTTAAAGCAACTGAAAATTTACAGGGACTAAGTTTTACGATGGTAATATTTTCAGCAGTTTCATTGTCTATGTTTCACCCTGAATATTTTAGAGTATGGGGTGGATTTAAATTAGGCGGACTCATTGTACCATTAATTCAAATCATCATGTTTGGCATGGGAACTTCTATGAGTATGAATGACTTTGCCGCAGTAGTAAAAACGCCAAAGGGGGTAATTATTGGGGTGGTAAGTCAATTTGCTATAATGCCTACTTTAGGATTTACTTTAGCAAGCTTATCTAATTTCCCTCCCGAAATAGCTGCAGGAATTATATTGATCGGGTGCTCTCCAAGTGGTCTTGCTTCAAACGTAATGTCCTATTTAGCAAAAGCAAACCTGGCACTATCCATTACAATTACTTCAATCACCACATTAATAGCTCCTTTTGTAACACCATTACTAATGAAATTATTTGCTGGTGCATTGGTAGAAATTGATGTATTAAAAATGATGTGGGACATTAATAAAATGATCATCATTCCAATTGGCGCTGGTTTAATTTTCAATAAATTATTAAAAGGAAAATCAAAATGGCTGGATGATGCCATGCCAATTGTTTCCATGATAGGTATCGCATGTATTATTACCATCATTACAGCTTCTGGCCGTGATAATTTATTAAAAATTGGACCATTATTAATAATCATAGTTTTAATTCATAATTCATTTGGCTATTTATTAGGGTATTGGAGTGCTCGATTATTTAAAATGCCTGAAAGAGACTGTCGCACTGTTGCTATTGAAGTGGGTATGCAAAATGGCGGATTGGCATCAGGACTTGCAGAAAAATTAGGAAAAGCTGCTACCATGGGATTGGCTGCGGCCGTGTTTGGACCTTTTATGAATATTACAGGATCCATACTTGCTTCCTATTGGCATAAGAAAGAACCAAAGGATTAGTTCTTTATATACTACTTACAATAAGCCCCGCCCCGATTTATCGGGGCGGGGCTTATTCATTTATAAAAACAGAACCATGAAATTACATTTTAAAAAATAGCCAGGAAATAAAATACACGGGCTATAAAAGTTGCAAGTGGCTACTTAGTTAAATTGTATTACCCCATATTTATCATACTCATGAAAGCTTGCATTCACAGGCGACCATGCAAACTTGATCATTTTACCTGCGTCATAATCTAATCTATAAAAATTAGCATTCCAACAAACCCCTTTTTTCAACTCCGTATTTTGTAAAGGACCAAATAGTGAAATAGGAAAAAATAATTCAGCAGTCCATTTATACATTTCATTGTTTACCTTATGCACTTGCACTTTTTTAACCACTTTTCTTTTTCCTTCATAATGCCATGGAGTCCATCCCATCGCTTTTTTATCTAAATGCGGTACCAATAATACTAATTCTGCATTTAACGCATTCACTTCATATTCTAAATAAATGGGCATTTTAGGTTGCGGATGAAAAAACACTTCAAATACATCCGCCGTAAATAAATTATCAAAATCCTTTGTAAAAGTAGAGGTCACTTTTTTATCATTTCCTGTAAAAAAAACATAAACACCTGCGTCCGAGTAAAGTACTTTAAACTTAGTATCATAGCCACGAACTCCTGAATCCAGTTGAATCAAGTTAACCCATGCAGCGGAGTCCCATTGCACATTGGTTCCAGCGCCATCCAATACAAAATCGGCAGTTTTTTTAATTTTTAAAGTATCTGTAAAAGTGAATGCATGTGCTTGATTGAAAAGCAAGATTGCAGAAAGAATAAAAAAGATTTTTTTCATGTAGGAACTATTTGAAATTATATAAATCAAAGTTTAGAAGTAACCATTACACTATTTCCCATAACCACTTACACAAAAATGCAAAATTGAGTGCAATATTCATCCCTTTACTCATCGCATTCAACAATCGTTCCGTAATCAACGAGCAATTCCTCCCCTGCCTTTATATCCACTAATGCCTCAAACTGTTCCCCGTCATTTAAAGATAGGACATTAGGCGTTTCAGAATGATTTAAATAAATCACTAAATCAACCAACTTAAATCCATATTCAGGAATAAAATAACTGTCTTCATCAAACAAACAATGATTTTCGATCAACTCCTTTGAATGTGTTGGTAAAGCATCCACTTCCTCCTTGCTAACTTTTATCCAATCACCAAAGCCTTCTGAAAAAATATCTTTAGTGCCTTTGGGTATATCACGAATCGCAAAAACACCAATGCCATGAAGTGGTGAAGGTTTAATCATCACATAGGTTTGCGACTGCAACTGTTTTAATAATGCTTCCTTTTTCATTTAATTTATCCTAACATTTTTTGACAAGCCGATAAGGATTCCTCCCAACTTGGAATTTCAATATTAATTGCAGTTTCTATTTTTCGGGTATCTAACACAGAATAAGCAGGTCTTTTTGCTGGTGTTGGAAATTGCGCGGTATAAATCGGAATTAGTTCGCAGCTTAGTCCTGCATTTTTTTTGATTTGCTGTGCAAATTCAAACCAACTCGTCACCCCTTTGTTTGCATAGTGATACACACCTACTATTTTTTTACCCCCATTTACTTCATCGATTATTTTTAATGTAGCAATAGCTAAATCCTTTGCATAAGTAGGACGACCAATTTGATCACTCACCACATTTAAAGTTACTCTCTCCTTCATTAATCGAATCATGGTTTTAACAAAATTATTCCCATGACTACTAAATACCCATGAAGTACGAATAATGATAATATTAGGATTCACGGCTAAAGCCAAGCCCTCGCCTTGCGCTTTGGTGGTACCATAAAAATTGACCGGATCAATAATAGTATCTGTTAAATAAGGGCTAGTTGCATTACCGTTAAATACATAGTCGGTCGAGAATGTAATAAATAAAATATCATTTGCACCTGCAATACGCGCTAACTCAGCAACAGCAGTTGCATTAATTAAATTGGCCAAATCTTGTTCAGCTTCCGCTTTGTCCACTGCGGTATATGCAGCCGTATTAATAATGGCTTGTGGTGCCCATTGTTGTATCAATGATTCAAATAATTCCGGCTTCGATAAATCAAACATGCTTCTATCTGCAAAGATGAATTCATACATTGGATAACTAGCTGCTAATTGTGTTAACTCCCATCCCAATTGCCCATTGGCACCCGTTACTAATATTTTATTTATACTCATTGCGTGGTTTAGGAGTTAAGTTTGAGTAATTATTTGGACACGAATTCCTTAGGCAACTTTGTCCATTCACTTGAAGGGAGTGATTTAAAATAATCGTAGGTCTTCTTGAGGCCTTCTGCGCGATCCACTTTAGGTTCCCATCCTAAAATGGTTTTCGCTTTGGTAATATCTGGTTGTCTTTGCTTTGGATCGTCTACCGGCAATTCCTTGTATACAATTTTCACCGAGGATCCCGTTAACTTCAACACCTCTTCTGCAAAATCCTTTAAACTAATTTCATTTGGATTACCAATATTAACAGGTTGCGCGTAATCACTTAATAATAATCTATAAATACCTTCGACTAAATCATCCACATAACAAAAGCTTCTTGTTTGTGAACCATCTCCAAACACGGTCATATCCTCGCCTCTTAATGCTTGTCCTATGAAAGCAGGCAATGCACGACCATCATTCAATCGCATTCTTGGACCATAGGTATTAAAAATACGTATGATGCGCGTTTCCACCTGATGGAATGTATGATAGGCCATGGTGATGGATTCCATGTATCTTTTAGCTTCATCGTATACGCCTCTTGGACCCACTGGATTTACATTACCCCAATACTCCTCTGTTTGTGGATGTACCAAAGGGTCACCATATACTTCACTTGTACTTGCGACTAATATGCGCGCCTTTTTGTCCTTCGCCAAACCCAAACAATTATGTGTGCCTAATGCCCCCACTTTTAAGGTTTGAATGGGAATTTTTAAATAATCAATTGGACTTGCAGGTGATGCAAAATGTAATATATAATCAAGCGACCCTTCAATTTCAATAAACTTAGTTACATCATGTAATTTGAATTCAAAATTTTCATTCGTCATTAAGTGCTCGATATTTTTCATATCTCCCGTAATCAAATTATCCATGGCGATTACCTTATATCCTTCACGAATAAATCGATCAGATAAATGAGATCCTAAAAATCCTGCAGCACCGGTGATTAAAATTCTTTTTTGACTCATGATTATTTATTTGCTACCTCACCCAATTTTTTATTTTTCTAAAATGCCATCATTTATGCTTTTTTAAACTCCGATCTTCCGGTTTGTTTAAAATTACCACCACCCACTTAATTTTCAGATATCATCCTCCGCCCTGTTTCCAATTACAATCTTCCAATACTTTCATAATGATATCCCATTTCCTTCATTTTGGCCACATCAAATAAATTTCGGCCATCAAAAATTACTTTACTGGGTAGTTCTTTTTCGATGATTTCAAAATCGGGTGTTCTAAACTCACTCCACTCCGTTGCAATGACTAATATATCCGCATCGGCTAGCGCTTCATATTGATTACTTGCATATTTAATTTTATCGCCTATTTTATTTTTCACATTAGGCATTGCTTCAGGATCATAGGCAGTTATGGTCGCACCGGCAGCAGTTAAAGCATTAATCATGTCAATGGCTGGAGCATCTCTGATATCATCGGTATTCGGTTTGAACGCCAATCCCCACAAAGCAATTTTCTTGCCTTGCAAATCATTTTTTAAATACGCATTGATCTTATTCACCAAATGCAACTTTTGTAGTGCATTTACTTTTTCCACTGCTTTTAAAATTTCAAAATCATAATTTACTTCATTCGATGACTTCACCAATGCTTGCACATCCTTAGGAAAACAACTTCCACCGTATCCAATACCTGGGAATAAGAAACGCTTCCCAATACGATCATCACTTCCTAT
>JBIIRW010000052.1:0-12180 GCA_044341385.1 Sediminibacterium sp.
GGTGCGCATGTGGACACTTCGCATATTCAAAAAGCAGATATTTCTGCATACAAACAAGGTGCAGCTACTTTTTCTTGGTCTAGTTTTTTCAAAAGTAATATTACCATCCAGGTTTTAGTTTTTGCAAACATTGCAGGAATCGTTATAAGCAAATTAAAACATCGTGCTATTATAGTTTCAAAAATTAATTGGGTAAGTAAGTATGTATTTATGGCATTACACTATGTGATGTATCTCGCGCCCATTGGCGCTTTTGGTGGTATGGCTTATACCATTGGTAAATATGGTGTGGATACCCTTTTACCTTTAATGAAATTGATGGCTTGCGTATACATTACCATGGCTTTATTTGTATTACTCATTCTAGGGGCTATCTTAAAATACTGTAAGGTTAATATTTTTTCTTTTTTAAATTATATCAAAAAAGAATTACTCATTGTTTTGGGCACTTCCTCCTCCGAAGCGGCACTACCTTCCTTAATGGAAAAGCTAGAAAAAATGGGCTGTTCAAAATCGGTGGTGGGTTTGGTGATACCGGCAGGCTACTCCTTTAATTTAGACGGCACTTCCATTTATTTATCCATGGCGATTATTTTTTTAGCGCAGGTTTTTAATGTTCATTTAAGTATGGAACAGATATTTACGATCATTGCCATATTAATGATTACCTCGAAAGGGGCTGCAGGTGTTACTGGCAGTGGTTTTATCGTATTATCTTCCACATTAACTGCTACCAATATGATCCCTGTTGAAGGGTTGGCTTTATTGTTGGGTGTGGACAGATTTATGTCTGAAGCTAGAGCAATTACCAATTTCATAGGAAATGGCATCGCTACTATTTTTATTTCCCACACGGAAAAATTATTGGATCATCCAAAAATGCTAAAAGCATTTAGTAAGGAATCCTCATTAGATGAACTTAGGTAATAAATAAAACAGGCCTTAACAAAATTTAAGGCCTGTTTTATTTTCGTCTTATGATTTATTTAAAAAAGTAGGACTTTTTTAAAATACTATTCCCCACCTCCTTAATAAAATTTAAGGCCTGTTTTATTTCGTCTTATGATTTATTTAAAAAAGTAGGACTTTTTTAAAATACTATTCCCCCACTTCCTTAATAAAATTTAAGGCCTGTTTTATTTATTGTATATAAGGCGAAACGCCTTTACTTACATTAATTGTTTGTTCAAAATGTTTGTTTCCAATAGTAGCCTTAAGCGTGTACTTTCCTGCTTCTATAAATTTATCGTAGTGAACAAAGTAGGGCTCATCGCTTGTTCTTTTGCTTAGGGTTAAGTCCCATCGATATTCATTAAAACCCTTGTTACCGTTAATTTTTGTGCTCCAAATTTCCCTTTTTGATTTATCAATGATAGAAAGCTGAATGGGTTGGGGTTCCTTCAGCCATAACGAAAAATTCGTTTTTTCAAAACTCCGATAATCAGGTTCGCCACCATTCGAGTTAAACCAAGGCCTTTGTATTTGTGCAACTTCAAATAAATAATCTTGCTCTTTTGCTAGCTGCTGATTCATCATTTTTTGAATAGGCTTCAAATTTATTTTATAAATCCCTCTTCCATGGGTAGCTACAACAAGGTCCATGGTAGGTAAATGTATTTCTAAATCAGCAATCGCCACCTGTGGCATATCCACCCCCAATGTGGACCAAGTATTTCCTCTATCCAATGAAATATAAACGCTTCTTAAGCCACCCGCATATAATATATTTTCATTGGTAGGATCTTCTTTAATTACATTAATAGGCTCGTCCGGTAATCCTGTAGATATATTTTTCCAATCGGCTCCATAGTTTTCTGAAACATATAAATAACTATGCAAATCATCATAATTAATACCGGTCATACACATATATACCCTAGCTGTTTTGAAACCGGAAGGGGAAATACTACGAATATAATTATTTGCAATTCCAACAGATTTTTCTTCCCACACACCGCCATCGTTTTGCGATACCCAAAAAGCACCCTTATCGGTACCAACATAAATTAATCCTTTTTTAATCGTTGATTCCACTAATGCACCTGCTGCAAATGACTGTTTTTCTTTTATTGCTGATTTGGTAATATTTGGACTAATTACCTTCCAAGAATCACCCCTGTCTGTAGATTTAAAAATATAATTTCCGCCATGATAAAGTGTTTTACTTTGATAGGAAGAAATAAAGTACGGGGTAATATAATTAAAAAGTAAAGTGTCATGAAATGATTTTGGTAATCTAGGTTTTATTGAAACAGCGGTGTCTGCCCTTCTATCTAATCTAGTTGCATCACCATACTGTTGACTATAGTATACAATATTTTTATTTTCTGGATCAACTTGCGACACACAGCCATCACCCCCATCCCAAGGATCAATCCATACATATTTCCAAGGGTCACTAAAATTGGTATTTAATTCTTTCGCAGGTCCGTATACCGTTGCATCATCCTGTGTACCACCATATATCGTGTAATTGGAGGCATCAATAGCAATATCATAAAATTCTCCAGTGGGTATATTATTATAATGCATCCAGGTTAGCCCCTTATCCATAGATACATATAATCCGCCATCATTTCCAAGGGCAAGATGATTAGGGTTGTTTGGATTGATCCAAAGCTCACATTGATCTAAATGTAAGCCCTGTGCAATACTGGGCGTCATTCGATTTACGTTTCCACCAATAAATGTAAATGTTTTACCGCCATCTACACTATGCGCTAATCTAATACCTAAGCAAAAAATTTCTTCATCATTTTTTGGATTCACATAAACATTCGTGAAGTACCAACCATATGCAGAAAATATTTTGAAAGGACTTGAATGTGTTTTATTCCAGGTGAGTCCGCCATCTTCAGTTTTATAAAGTTCAGCAGCTTGATTTTTTGGATTATTAAGATTATCCACCAATGCATATGCCTTATTTGGATTTGTAAATGAAACCGACACACCAATTCTTCCAACATTGGGCCCTGTAGGTAAACCATTTTTGCAAGGGGTCCAAGTTTTACCGCCGTCATTACTTTTATATACACCACTATTTACACCGCTAATACCTGGATAAACTTCCCATAGAGAAGCATACATTATTTTTGGATTCATCGGAGATATCACAATATCATTGGCGCCCGTTAATTCATCTTTATATAATACATGCTCCCATGTTTTTCCGCCATCTGTTGTTCTATAAATACCCCTGTTTTTATTGGTAGTCCATAAATGACCTAATACAGAAACCACTACAATATTTGGATTAGTTGGATCAACTGCAATTTCAGCAATCGACCAAGAATCTTCCAAGCCAATATGTTCCCATGTTTTTCCAGCATCATTAGATCGATACATGCCTGTACCAGGTAATGTATAGTTTCTTGGTTTCTTTAAGTTTTCCCCTGTTCCTATATAAAGTATATTCGGATTGGATGGGGCAATGGCAAAATCACCAATGCTAAAACCCGCTTGCTCTTCAAAAATTGATTTCCAACTTAATCCATTATTCACTGTCTTCCATACTCCGCCTGATCCAAAACCAACATACATCGTTCCCGGATGTGCAGTATCTACTTGCACTACATCCGCCCTTGCACTGTTTAAAGTAGGACCTAACGATATCCAATTTAAATTGAATTTGCTTTCTTCTTTCATTTCTCTATAGGTGCGAAATGAATTTATGAGTGGCGATGGTGTTTGTTGTGCATGAACAAAAAAGGTAACTCCAAAAAATACACCAATCGTAGTAATTATAAATTTTGCTTTCATTAAATTATTTTAATTGAAATAAAGGACCATTCAACACCCAAACATACTTTTAAATTTTAATAAACTTTAAGTTACAATTATAGTATATTTATATTGCTAAAATAAATAGTATGAAAAAAACTTTATTGCACTCCGGTTTCTTTTTTGCTTTACTAATTTCTTTTGCGCCATTAATGGCACAACCTAATGTAAAGGACTCATTATCAATTCCTAAAGAGGAAAAGTCAGTCACCCATCACTCGGTTACGATTGATGGTAAAGTAATCACGTATACGGCAACAGCAGGCGCGCTTATTTTAAGAAATGAACAAGATGAACCTATTGCATTTTATGGTTATACTGCCTATACAAAAGACGGGCAATCTGATTTAAGCAAAAGGCCCATCACTTTTTCTTACAATGGAGGTCCGGGTTCTTCGTCTATATGGCTGCATATGGGGGTAATGGGACCTAAGCGTGTAATTGTTAATGATCCTAATAATAATGGACCTGCTCCTTATAAAATAGAAGACAATCAATTTTCAACTTTGGATATAAGTGATATTGTAATGATTGATCCGATTGGCACAGGCATTAGTAAAGCGGTTGGTAAAGCAAACAACAAGGATTTTTGGGGTGTAGATGGAGATATAAAATCAGTAAGTGGATTTATAAAACAGTATATTAATGAAAACAATCGTTGGCAGTCACCTAAGTTTATTTTAGGGGAAAGCTATGGTACGATGCGCAGCGCAGGTGTTGCAAATTATTTACAGGAAACCTTAGGAATTACTTTAAATGGCGTTATACTAGTTTCAACTGTTTTGGATATGCGCACCATTCGTTTTTATCAAGGGGATGACATTTCTTATATTTTACATTTACCTACCTATGCAGTATCCGCTTGGTATCATAATAAAATAAAAGACAAACCCAAGGACTTAGCAACATTTGCTGAAGAAGCCAGAAAGTTTGCTGCGGGTGATTATGCAACAGCATTAATGAAGGGCGCAGATTTATCCGATGCTGAAAATGAAAAAATTGCAACACAATATGCTGCCCTTACTGGACTCAGTAAAGAGTATGTTTTAAAAGCAAAACTGCGCATTAAAGAACCGCAATTCACAGATGAATTATTAAGAACTGATCATATGACAGTAGGCAGATTAGATGCAAGGTATATAGGCATCAATCAAAATTTATTAAGTGAAGGATCATCTTATGATCCACAAAGCAGTAGTATTAGCCCTGCTTATATTACTGCTTTTTCAGATTATTATTATAATGAACTTAAGGTGAATAAAATGCTGACGTATAGAACATCAGCATATGCAACGCCAGGATTTAAGTGGGACTGGAAACACAATAAAAATTTCAATAACGATGCCGTTCCGGCCAATACAGCAGTGGATTTGGCAGAAGCGATGAGCCGAAATCCTAATTTAAAAGTGTTGGCTATAAATGGTTATTATGATTTAGCTACACCGTTTTATGCAGCCGAATATACATTTACCCATATGGGCTTAGAAAAACGACTTCAAAATAACATTATATTAAAATATTATGAAGCGGGCCATATGATGTATACAGATCCAGCATCAGGCAAACAGTTTAAAAAAGATGTGGCTGATTTTATAAAAGAGACTATAAAATAGCAGGATAAAAAAGAGGCCTTAAATTTTATTAAGGCCTCTTTTTTATCTTATAATTTATTTTAAAAATTACTCCGCTTCTGCGACCACTTCTTTTACTTCTGGGATCATGCGCTTCATCATTCCTTCGATTCCCGCTTTCAAAGTAACCATTGAACTAGGGCATCCGCTACAAGAACCTTGTAACATTAAATTGACAACACCGTCATTATAACTTTTAAATTGTATTGCACCGCCATCCATCTCTACTGCGGGCTTAACATAGTTTTCTAATAATTCTTTTACTCTTTTCACAATATCATCATCATCTGCGTGAACTGTATTGGTTGCTTCTTGTTTTATTTTAGCTACTTCCTCTTCATTTACCACAACGCCACCGTTTTCTAAATATTCCTTTAAAAAAGTTTTAATGGTGGGTATCACATCCTGCCAATCATCCGTATCTGCGCTTTTAGTAAGCGTAATAAAGTTGCTCGCTATAAATACACTTTTAATAAAAGGGAAGCTAAATAATTCTTTTGCTAAAGGAGAGGCAATTGCTAACCTTTCCTCTGCGATATCGATACTTTTTCCTGGATACAAAAGCTTGTTTGCGACAAACTTCATCGTCTCCGGGTTGGGTGTCATTTCGGTATAAATGCTTACAATGGTATTGCCTGTAGTAATCATAGTTGCGCTGTTTGGTAAAATTGAATACAAAAATAATCAAAAATGAGGGTTAACGAGGTGTTTGCCCTAATCTGGCCTATATTTTTCCGATATCGACAAGGGTAAAAACTATGGAATGATGCTCAATTTGGCATAATTCAGCATGATCTTCTTCTCCCCATTTTTATCAAATAGGATTAATGCGATTGGGTTATGCGCGGAACCTTCAATTTCTTTGATTACGCCAAACCCAAACTTTTGATGTTCTATCTTCATGCCTGCTTCTAAATCAGAAGGGTCAGCAGCACTGAAATTCTCCGAAGGAATATGGTTTTTATTCAATGTACTTGGAGGCGCCACCGGCATATAGCTTGGTTTGCTCGGCTTGTTATCGGTATTTAGTTTAGGCTTTGGTTCGCTCCATCCCTTGGTATTACCACCATGCATGCGGTCGTAGGCATTACCCCAGCCGGAGCTTTGGTTACGCGCGCCACCACCAGCACTTGATTTGTCAATTTTATCCTCAGGCATCTCTTCAATAAATCGGCTTGGGTCATTTTGTACTAATTGTCCAAAACGATACCTCGAATTTGCATGGCTTAACCACAAGTGTCTTTTTGCACGCGTCACCGCTACATAAAATAATCTCCTTTCCTCTTCCAGTTCTTCCCTAGTATTTACACTCATGCCACTTGGGAATAAGGTTTCTTCTAAACCCACCACAAACACACAGGCAAATTCCAAACCTTTGGCCGCGTGCACCGTCATTAACTTTACGGAATCTGCTTCATTCTTATCATTATCTGCATCCGTGATTAAAGTAATTTGTTGTAAGTAAGCACCTAATCCTTTATCGCCTTGTTCTCCATCTTCATTACTTGGACTTTCGGTCCACTCTTTAATAGAGTTTAATAACTCTTGTATATTTTCATAACGTGCTAAGCCTTCGGTCGATTTATCATTGAATAATTCTTTGACGATATTGGTATGCTTACCTACTTGTACTGCAACATCATAAGCATTGTGCTTCGTGAGTTGATTTTGAAAATATTTAATCATGGTCACAAACTCTTCAATCGCAGTGAGTGTGCCCGCTTTAAATCCAAAAGCTTTTGCTTTTTCTAATACTTCGTAAAAAGTAATATTTTGTTCACCCGCAATGACCAAACATTTTTCAACGGTGGTTTTTCCAATGCCTCTTGCTGGATAATTAATAATTCTTTTTAATCCTTCTTCGTCCTTGGTGTTCGCAATAATTCTTAAGTAAGCGATGTAATCCTTGATCTCCTTTCTTTGATAAAAGCTAAGCCCACCGTATATCTTATAAGGGATACCCGTGCGTCTTAAACTTTCCTCGAATGACCTACTTTGTGCATTGGTACGATATAAAATGGCGAAGTCATTATTATAAAAATGATTTCTTAATTTATTTTCTTGAATCGCATCAGCAACAAATTTTCCTTCTTCATTGTCGGTCATGGTTCTAACCAACTTAATTTTTTCACCTTCTTCATTTTCAGTCCACAAATTTTTAGGAATTTGCCCCTGGTTATTTTTTATTACATGATTCGCAACTTCTAAGATGGAAGCGCTACTGCGATAGTTTTGTTCCAACTTTACTAATTTTACATCATCATAATCCTTTTGAAACTGTAATATGTTTTCAATAGTTGCCCCTCTAAAACTATATATACTTTGCGCATCATCACCCACTACACAAATATTTTCATGAACTGCGGCTAATAGTTTTGCAATTTGATACTGCACCGGATTGGTATCCTGGTACTCATCAATTAATAAATATTTAAACTTATGTTGGTATTTGTGAAGTACTTCAGGGTAGTCACGTAATAGTTCGTGCATTTTAAACAATAGATCATCAAAATCCATTGCGCCATTTTTAAAACAGCGTGCTACATAAGAAGCATAAATTTCACCAATGGCAGGACGCTTTGATCTCGCATCCTCTTGTTGTATCATGGTGTTGGAATTATATTCCACTGGACCAATCAATGCATTTTTTGCGGAGGAAATGCGGTTGTGTACAATATTCGGTTTGTAATGTTTGTCATCCAAGCCCATATCATTAATGACCGCTTTTAAAACCGATCTAGAATCGTCTGTATCATAGATGGTAAAGCTTTGTGGGTAACCCAACTTGCTGGCTTCTGCACGAAGCAATCTTGCAAATACGCTGTGAAAAGTACCAATATATAAGTTGCGTGCTTCCGTATTACCTAAGGTTTTTTCGACACGCTCTTTCATTTCCTTAGCGGCCTTATTGGTAAAAGTTAGCGCCAATATATTAAAGGAATCTACACCACTATTCATTAAGTGCGCAATCCTACTCGTTAACACTTTTGTTTTACCGCTGCCCGCGCCAGCAATAATCATTAATGGACCATTCATATGGGTGACGGCCTCTTTTTGCTGTTCATTTAAACCTTGTAAATACGCTTGCATCATTCAAAGATACGACGAGTTCCTACATTTATGGAAGATGGGGAAAAACAAAAAACCCCTACACCGAAAAAGTGCAGGGGTTAAATATTGAAAATGATATATGAAATCAGCTTTTTACTAAAAGCCTATTCCTTATTTAATTATTTCTTTTCTAATAATTTAAAGAATTGATCTAATTGAGGTAAGATTACAATTCTAGTTCTGCGGTTAGCAGCTCTGTTTGCAGCAGAATTATTTTCAGCAACAGGCATATATTCTCCTCTTCCAGCAGCAGTCATGCGCTTTGGATCAATAGCATATTTCTCTTGTAATAATCTAACAATGGTAGTTGCGCGCTTAACACTTAAATCCCAGTTGTCTTCCATAACAGTTCCTGTTCCTATTAATTGTTTTGAATCGGTATGCCCTTCTACCATGAATTCAATATTTGGTTGTGCAGCTAATACTTTAGCAACTTTGCCTAATACCGCTGTTGCCTTATCAGTTATAGAAAAGCTACCACTTTTAAATAATAATTTATCTGAGATGTCAACATATACTACTCCTTTTTCAACTTTGATATCAATATCTCCATCGCTCAAATCACCAATAGCACCCTTTAAGTTCATTACAAGTGCCATGTTCATTGAATCCTTACGCGCCATAGAACCTTGTAAAGTTTGGATATAAGAATCTTTTGAACCAATATTTTCTAATGACTTTTTAATGCTCTCCGCTTGCGCACCTGATACTACTGACATATCTTGTAGTTGATTTAAAACTACATTGTTATTTTTCTTTAAAAAATCAACTTGCTTGTTTAAGTCGTCTATGGTGGATTGCATAGTTTTTGAAACGTAATTAAATTTCTCAGTTTCACTTTTTGCTTTAGTTGCTATATCCTGCGCATCTCTATACTTAGTTTGTAAATCAGCATAAGCGCCATTTAATTGGCCGTACTTTGCCTCTGCCTCTTGTAATTTTTTAGGGCTAACGCAAGAATAAGCACCAAGACTAATAATAGCAAGCGCTAAAAAAATTTTACTTTTCATACTGTATCTGTTTTTTATTAATTTATATAATTTAGCCAATGGCTAATACAAAAATAAGCATATAGTTTAGAGTCCAAAAACTATTTTGAAATTTCTGCATTTTCTTAACATTCAATATCGCCCGTAATGCTGTATTCTGGGACAAATCCTTTGAAATCCTTAAAAAAATCGATTATTTTTCGTTTATCAGCGCGTTCGTCGTCAGTTAAATGGAAGGGTTCGGTAAAAACCACGGTTCTATTGAAAAAATCCAAGGCCACCATGACCACCGGTACATTTGCTTTTTTTGCAATATGGTAAAATCCAGAGCGTAATTTGTACACTTTCTTTCGGGTTCCTTCGGGTGATAAAGCCAAATGAAAGGTCTCTTTTTCATTAAATATTTTTACCACCTGGTCTACAAAATTATTATTTTTTGAGCGGTCTACTGGGTAACAGCCCAAGTAGTGTAAAATCCAACTAAAAGGAGGAACAAAAAGCTCTTTTTTGCCTAAAAATCGAATAAATTCAAAATGCATTTTTTTTCTAACGGCTAATCCTAAAAAAAAGTCAGTACTATGGGTGTGAGGGGCAACAATATAAACCGCCTTTTTCAGTTCAAAAGGGAATCTTCCTTTTGTTTTCCATCCCTTTACGGTGAAAAACCACCAAGCAATTAGTTGTTGCATAAATTATAACTTAAAAATGATTCCACCTCCATTCGCGCTGGCTACAATATATTTAATATTTTGCCTCTCCCGTAAATAAAATGCTATAACAAAATAAAGATACTTCATCTTGGGTATTATAAATAGGATTAATGTCAGTTAATTTATCTTTTCTCCACCAAAATGGCATTGTTCATTGGGTCCACCTTTTCGGCGTTGAATTGTTGCACCAGTAATTTTGGTGGGGAAGCGCTTAGGGTATTTTTTTCATACCAGCGATCATAATATTTTAGTAAAATTGCAAATGCCGCAATAATATTATTGTCATTAAAAAATTGCACCGCGTTTTTAGTTTCTAATCCGCCTAATCTTTTTTGTATTCTTACGGTGGCATCAATTAATAGTTGCACATCAAAACCGCCATAGGCTTGTACAATAAAATTTAATCTTTCTTCAAAGGGAATAATAATAAAATGACAAACACTATTACGCATTTGAACAAAAAAGGAAGTAGGGATCATCACTAGTCCAATACGTTGACTTTCATCTTCGACCCAAAAAGGTTGATCCGTTTTATTAGTAAAAAGTGCAGTAGCTAATTTATTTTCAAACATCTCCTGTGAAGGTTGTGCCGCTTGTCCAATGGCGCCAAAAGCAGATCCTTTGTGATTGGCTAATCCCTCTAAGTCAATGACCGTGTTATTTCTTTGTTGTAATGCGTGTAAAATTTCTGTTTTACCAGAACCTGTAAATCCCCCCAACACTTTGATGGGGTATTCTTTGATAAATTGCTGTAACACCCAATTTCGATAAGCTTTGTAACCGCCGGTTAGCTGATATACCTTGTAACCATATAAGTCTAATAACCATGCTACGGCTGCGCTTCGCATGCCACCCCGCCAACAATGCACAAGTAGGGTTGGCTTTGTTGTATTTGCGCCTTGTTGTTTTTCGCTCACCCATTTTTCAACCGTTTCAATCATGGGAAGTAGCTTGGTTCCAAAAAGCGGTAAGCCAACTTTTATCGCCGCCTCCCTACTTTGTTTTTTATAAGTAGTGCCAACAATGGCACGTTCTTCATTGGTAAATAAAGGAAGATTTAAAGCCGATACAATATGTGCATGATCAAATTCGCCGGGGCTTCTGACATCAATAATGATTGAATGAGGCGCTTGTATTATAAACTCATCAATATCTATTTTATGTACCGCCATAATTATAAAGTTAATTGCTTTATAGCAGTTTCAAGTGCTTCTGTAGAAAAATTTGTAAATGGCGGGTTGGTATAATTAAATTGACTTGCTTCATTTAATGCAACACTTAATTTAAAATCACGTTGATCATAACAAAGTGCCCATTTTTTTTCCTGCCATATTTTTCCCAATAATATTTGTTCGGTTTGGCCTGGTGTTGGTATTAGTATTAATTTTTTTTCAAATGGAATTAATTCCATCAAACTTGTATAGCCCCCTCTGCAAATGATATACTCAGCACGGTTAATTTCCTTCACTAAGTCAGCGGCTGACAAATGCGGATACTTAGTTGCATTTTCATTTTTTTGAAAGGCTTCTTTTACTTTAGGGGTGCCCGCTACCACCGTAAATTTTAAATTTAATTGATTCCCCTTGGTCCATAATAAATTTTCAAGTAGGGTTCGTTGCGGTTCCGGGCCAGATACAATTCCTAAAAACGTAATGGGTTCTTGATGCGTAGCAATCTCTTTAGGTTCGTATTGTTTCAATCTCGACAAACATCCCATATACCAAATAGGGATATTGGGTTTTAATTTTGTATTGGCTAAAATACCTGATAAATTATTTTCTCCTTCCATGTCAGGTATCCAACAGGCACTGAATCTCTTGAACCAAGCATATTGTATTTTTTGGAATCCTGGTGTGGCCCAAGCATAAGGCATTTGAAAATTAAGTTGGTGCGTTATAAACACACTCGGTACATTTTTATGATAAAAACCAAATCGATTATCTGAAATGATCAAATCAA
>JBIIRW010000113.1:0-3516 GCA_044341385.1 Sediminibacterium sp.
GCAACCAAACTAGATTTCGCTACTACCCCAGTGCTATTTTTTTGCGCAGAGGCGAATAAAAACTGAAATAATACAATTACTAAAAGGAGGTTTGATTTTTTGATCGACATAAAATAAAATTTAACGCAATAGTTCAAATAAATATAAAAAAAATGCTGCAAAAATGGCGTAAAAAAAAGAAGGATTTGTTCATGTTTAAAAATAAAACAATGAAGAAATCCTTAAAAATAAATTCTATATATTGTTTAAAGATTTGAGTAAATTAGGGTAATTAGTTTAAAATGTTAAGATTGTTAACAATTACTTACGAAAACGATTTCGTGAGATTCAAATGATTGTTCATTAAACCATAATTAGTTAATTTTAAAATCTTAATATCATACTATGAAATCAATTTTCACATTAATTATATTGTTAACATTTGTTAACGCTCAAACCAACGCTCAAAAGACAGTAGTAAAGCT
Organism: Sediminibacterium sp.; assembly: GCA_044341385.1. Classification (GTDB taxonomy): domain Bacteria; phylum Bacteroidota; class Bacteroidia; order Chitinophagales; family Chitinophagaceae; genus Sediminibacterium. Next base: position 465 of record JBIIRW010000113.1, read on the forward strand.
GGACTACTTCTATAATAATGAGTATAAAACCAATCCTGATGGCAGTACCTATCGCTTTCATTATATATGGGAGGATACCACACTTAACGGTTACAGTATGTGGGGTGAAATGTTTACCAATAAAGGGGCTAAAATTAGAAGTTTGATTGATGCACCTACTATTGAGAATTTAAAAAAAGCATCTGTATATATTATTACAGATCCAGATAATCAAAAGGAATCTCCAAATCCTAACTACATGAAAGCAGCGGATGTTAAAATCATTAGCGATTGGGTTGCACAAGGTGGTGTATTAGTTTTACTTGCAAATGATTCAGCCAATGCAGATTTATCTCATTTTAATTTATTAGCCAATGCCTTTGGAATTCATTTCACAGACAAAGTCCGTAATTCTGTTATTAAAGATATTACCGTAGGAAAAATTATGGTGCCAGATACACATCCTATTTTTATCACCGCTAAACAATTATACTTAAAAGGTATTTGTACTTTGCAATTAAAAAGCCCTGCGCAAGCGTCACTTGAAAATAACGGAGACGTTATTATGGCAACAAGTAAGTTTGGAAAAGGTACGGTGTTTGCGGTGGGTGATCCATGGATTTATAATGAGTATGTAGTGAATGATCGCTTAAACCCTACCTACCAAAACAAACAAGCAGCTATTGAACTTACCAATTGGTTATTAAAACAAATCCCTAGGTAATTATTAATCCTTACTAAAAAGTGTTATTTAAGCTTCAGATTTCACCTATTTCGAAGTAATTAAAATTCACTAGCATAATCAGATAAATTAATTCTTAAATTCACTTCATGTCTAATACGCTTACCACTGTAGATATAAAAAAAAGATTGTATTAACTTGATTTTATGCGGGGTTTAATTATGATGCTATTGGCCTTGGAAAGTACAGGTATTTTTAAAGTGTTTTTTTTAGCTTCCAAAGATCATTTTTTTGAAAATGTATTTATTCAATTCCAACATCACCCTTGGCACGGCATGCGATTTTGGGATTTGATCCAACCTGGATTTATGTTTATTGCTGGTACTGCAATGGCCTACTCTATTCAAAATCAACAACAAAAAAATATACCAAAAAAGGAAATAACCCTTAAAACAATTAAACGTAGTGGTTGGTTGTTTTTTTGGGGCGTATTATGTTATGCGGTAAAAGATACAGGTTTGAGTTTTGAATTGTGGAATGTATTAACCCAACTTTCCTTTACCATATTAGTTGCTTATTTCATTTTTGAATGGCAAATTAAATCACAAATAATTTTATGTATTGGCCTATTAATTTTAACCGATTTACTATACCGTTATACCAATGTTCCCGGCTACAATTTAGGATTTACCAATCATTACAATTTTGGTAATTATGTTGACATGCTCCTCATGAATAAAACCAGTCGCGGCGGATGGGTGGCCATCAATTGCATCCCCACTTCCGTACATACAATAGCAGGTGTATTGATTGGTAAATTATTATTGAATGAAACTGATCAACAATATAAAATCAAACAGATGGTTTATTGGGGATTGGGATTATTAATTGTTGGTTATGCTTTAGATATTTTAGCAATAAATCCAATTATCAAAAGAATTGCCACTAGCTCATTCACCCTAGTTTCACTGGGCTGGTGTATCCTATTTTTTGCTGCTAGTTATTATTTCATTGATATGAAGCAGAATAAAAAAATATTGTTTTTAAGAATATTATCGCTGAATTCCATATTCATATATTTGTTTTTTGAAACAGCGGGTGGCGGGTGGTTAAATCCTTATGTTAAAAAGTTTGCTTTTGGCTTATTAAATAGCTTTACCACCTCTGAAACATTCATTGCCCTATTTGGATGCACCTTAATATTTTTAATTGAATGGGGATTGTGTTATTTCCTCTATAAGAAAAAGATATATTTTAAACTTTAATCAAATAAGCTCCGTATTCCCTCATTACGACGTTTGCCAAAATAGGTAGAAAAAGTAAATTCAAAAGTTTGTGGCCTCAAATTAGCTGCAGTCATATCATTATTGTAAATATCATAGGAAATACCCAGCTTATATTTATTTAATAGTAAGCCAATATAAGGAACTACCGCATCTTTAGTACGATAAAAGCAACCCACATACATCCTATTTGTTGATTCATAGGTCTCATTAAACGGGATACCAATTGCAGCTCCAGCATAAACAAATTCGTTTTCATATCTATTTTGATAATTGGCATGAATCATCAATGTTTTATTCCCTGAGAATATTTGTTCGTAATTTAATTGCCCTAATACTTGGCTGAATTGATTCAAAGGACTAATCTTGGCACTATCATTCGTTGTATTATATCCAGTGGCGCGATTAATAAAATAGGAACTAGCCCCAAGTTGAAAAAAGGAATTATAATTATTTCGGGAAAATAAAAATCCAACATTGAGGGTATTTTTTGAAAAATTATTGTTGAGTACTTCCATACTTGTTGCATTCAATAATCGACCTGAAATAAATTGATCTCCAAAAATTAAAGAAGAATAATCGACAGTTCTATTGACAAATGTGGTTCCAATACCTAAAGCCAAATAGGTGGTTCTTAAATCATCAAAAAATACCCTATCAGCAATTGTTGCAGTTATTGAGTTTGTTTGTAGTATACCATCGATAATTTGTTCAGATAAACCTTGAATACCAAAACCTATATTATTCATATCAGCCCCCTCATTTTTTAAAAACCCAAAATCAAGATTCACTCCGATTGTTTTATAAGGCCTGCCAACATTTGTAAATTGACTTCGATAAATACTACTAAACCGATTATAGCTTCCAAAGCCAACACTTGCCGGATTAAAGAATTGTGTATTATTGAAATTTTGGGAAATAAAAGGGGTCTGCGCTTGAACTTTAATTTGAATTAAAGAACAAACAGCTAAAATTATTATATTTCTTAACTTACAAATCATCTAAATAATATTATAGTCCCAGTTTTCTTTATATTTTTTAATTCACTCGTTAAGGGATCGATATAGTTATATTCCAAAAAATAACTATACCCATCCATCTCCTGCAA
>JBIIRW010000114.1:0-3455 GCA_044341385.1 Sediminibacterium sp.
TGGGTTAGTCCAGTACGGGAAGTAGACAGCCGAACGAAGTGAGTGCTGGCAGTCTTGGCGAAAGAAGAAAGAATAAAGATTTGAGTAAATCAAGCTTGCTTGAATTTTTTATTAAAGCGGATATATGGTATTTAAATTTTTTGTTTTAAATTAGTAGTTATGAAAAAGCACCTGCTATTATTATTTACTTACCTTTTGTCATTCCAGTTGACACAAAGTCAAACGCCAGTTGTAAATCTGCAAACGGACGTATTAGTCATTGGTGGAACAGCGAGTGGTATCAGTGCGGGAATTCAATCCGCAAGATTAGGTATAAACACTTTAGTGGTAGAAGAAACGCCTTGGCTCGGCGGTATGTTGACATCGGCAGGGGTGCCGGCATTTGATGGAAACAATGCGATGCCTGCTGGATTATTTGGTGAATTTCGCCAACATTTATATGATTATTATGGAGGTGCGAATGCAGTTTCGACTGGTTGGGTAAGTAATACTTTATTTGAACCACATATTGGAGATAGTATTTTTAAATCAATGGCGCGGAATGAAAAGTATTTAACAGTAAAATATCATTACCAATTTAAAAATGTAATTAAAAATGGTAATTCAATAATTGGTGCAGAATTCTATGAAATAAATACGGGTACTCAATTAGTCGTAAAAGCAAAAAGGGTCATTGATGCCACTGAGTTAGGAGATGGCTTGGCTTCCGCCAAAGTTTCTTATGACCTTGGTATGGAATCCAATGATATTACCGGTGAACAAGTAAATTTAGCTGGCGCCAATGACATTATACAGGATATTACCTATGTGGGTATTTTAAAAGATTACGGTTCTCCGCAACCATTGATTGCCAGGCCGATAAATTATGATTCCACTGAATTTGATGGAAGTAACACCTCTTTTTATAAAGATACCAATCGAAAACGTCCTTCGGTTGATGCAAAAAAAATGTTAGAATACGGGAAGCTACCCAATAATAAATACATGCTAAACTGGCCCATTTACGGCAACGATATTTATTTAAATGTGGTGGAGAAAACACCAAAGCAAAGGGAGGCATTACTTGAACAAGCAAAGCAACAAACACTAAGGTTTGTTTATTTTATTCAAAAGGATTTAGGTTTTAATCATTTGGCATTAGCAGATGATGAATTTCCAACCAAGGATAAATTAGCATTATATCCTTATCATCGAGAATCTCGAAGAATGCATGGTATGGTGCGCATGTTGGTGCAACATATTTCTAAACCATTTGATACGCCACAGCCTTTGTTTACGACGGGGATAGCAGTGGGGGATTATCCAGTTGACCATCATCATAAAAAAAATAGTGCTGCACCACAACATTTAGAATTTTTCCCAGTGCCATCTTTTAACATTCCATTGGGGGCTTTAATTCCAAAAGACGCAAGTAATTTTATTGTAGCTGAAAAGTCAATAAGTGTTTCAAATATTGTTAATGGTACTACAAGGCTTCAGCCCTGTGTTATGCAAATAGGGCAAGCGTCAGGTTTATTGGCCGCTTTAAGTATTAAAAATAGGGTAGATCCTAAAAATATTTCCGTACGTCAAGTGCAACAAGCCTTATTGGATGCGAATGGATATATCATGCCCTATAAGGATGTGACACAAAAGGATCGCTATTTTAAAGCAATCCAGAAAATAGGAGCTACCGGCTTATTACGTGGAGTGGGTGTGCCAACCGGATGGGCAAATGCAACTTATTTTAATCCCAATGAAAGGGTCAAGTTTGATGAATTTAATATATCCTGGACAAAAAAATTTCCTGATTTTAAATTATCCCAAACATATGAGCTTTCCATATTAGATGCGATTTTTATTGCTTCTAATTTATCAAAAAGGTCCATCAAAATAATAAATAATGAATTTGAGCAAAAATGGAAAATGATCGGGCTAGAAAATTATGATTTGCAAAGACCTATTTTGCGCTATGAATTAGCGGCGATCTTAGACCAATACAATGTATTCAATATTTTCGATGTTGATATTTATGGAAATTTTACCAAGTTGTAGTGCAACTATTTTTCAGGCGCTAATTTTTGTGTATAGGTTTTATTAAATTGATAGCTAATGGTTAGTTTAAAATTTCTGACATTAGTTATACTATAGCTATCAATGATAAAATTGGGACCTTCCGTATGACCTTTATATTTAGTTAAGCCAAAAGGATCGGTTGCTGAAACATTTATATTCACCTTTTTGTTCATTAATTTTCGTTGCAAACTAATTTGCATACTTATATTACTTCTTGATATTCCCTGTGGCGTTGCAAAGCTGTTGTATTTATTGTTTGCTTCAATAGTGGTAAGGCTATTGGGCATAAAGCTATAATTGAGACCAGTATAATACGAGCCGCCATCCATATATTTATACATGATTTTATCAATCGGACTGTATTTGTTATAATGCATACCTGAGCTCAAATTAACTTTAAACTTTTTGGTGATGGTAATGCCTGACCAAAAATTAACATGATATTCCTCTTGGTCAGAAATGTTTTGGTAGGTGGTTTGAGTTCTACCTGTAGCCACTAGCGTTCGAATTGTAGTAAATACATCTTTTACTTTATTGTATCCAAAACTGCTATTGATATTTAATTTATTGGAGTTATAGCCTAAATTATATTCGATATTTCGCGTTAATGTAGGATTGATTAATGGATTCCCAAAACGTATATTATAGGGGTCGGTGTAATCAATATTTGGATTAAGCTCCATAATGCTAGGCCTTCTAATTGTTTCTCTAATGGTGATCGTGCTATTTAATTTACTGCTAAATTCTTTCCTGAAAGAAATATTGGGTAAAAAACGCCAATAGTCGTTCCTTGTATTTGGAGTAACGCCTTTAAGAAAACGAAAGCTGGTTAAGGTATATTCTGCTTGTTCTCCGATTGATATTCGCCAGCCTTTATTTAAAAGAAAAGTAATACCAATGCGACTTGTCGTTATACCTTGATTAAAAATAAAATTACTACTCAATAATTCATTATCATTAATCATATTCGTTGCTTTATTCAAATAGGATGCATTTAATATAGTATGATCATCATTATTGGTAAAGTTAACTCCGGTATTTAGGAGAATTTTTTCATTTTTAACCAATGGTTTACTATAATTTGTTCTAATATAATAGGAGGTAGTATAAGTATCAATAAATTGGTTTTGTGTGGAATCCTGACCACTCGGTGTTAAATCATTTAAAAGATATTGTTGATAAAAGCTTTTATCATTCACCCCTTTTCCAAAATTCAGCCCAGTATGAATATTTAATTTTTCACTTTTTTGTTTTGTGCCTTTCCAGTTATAGGTGCCAGAAAATCCATGGTTATAGGTGTCGCCATCATAATCGACTGTTCTTTTACTTGCTCTCCATACTTGTGCTTTATTATTTACATTGGTATATTCCGCATTAGTAACATTGTCAATATTACTAAT
>JBIIRW010000007.1:0-37515 GCA_044341385.1 Sediminibacterium sp.
AATAAAATAAAGTGGCCATTCGTTTTAATTGGAATATTGACAATTTTCAATAACACATTTGCGCAAAAAATATTAACGACTAATTTAAGGGAAAAAGAAATTTACACTGTTACCCGAAATACAACTAGCCCTTCCAATGGCGAATCCCCTAAATTTAATTCCCCAAGCTTTCAATGGCCTGCCAAAAAAAATGCAAGCTATAGTGTTCGAATTTCAACGACGAAAAATTTTGATCAATCATTGATCGAAAAAAACAAAATTGCATTTGCCTTATTTAATCCACACCAACAATTAACACAAGGAAAATGGTACTGGCAATATAAAATAAATCAAGAAAATTGGAACCCTATAGATTCCTTTGATATCAATACTTCCACACGAATTTTTCCAACACTTCCGGTTGATAAAATTATAAATAATATCCCTGCTGCACATCCTCGAGTTTTAATCAACAAATCTGAAATAAATAATTTTAGATTAAACGCAAGCAAAACGAAAGAAGCCATTGCAATTATCAATGAAGCGAATAAAATTTTAACGACTCCAATTCCAAAAGAAGGGGACGCATTACCGAAATACCAAGGAAAAGATAAATTCGAAAACGAAAAAATTGCATCCCTTGCAAGTAAATGGAGTGGAAGAAAAATTCAGGAAAACTTAAATATTTTTTCACAAGCTTATATACTCACCGGAGATATAAAATATTTTAAAATTGCAAAATTATGGATGTTAGAAGTGGCTACCTGGGATCCGATGGGGCCTTCACATAAAAACAATTTTGCCGACGGTGGTATTATGTCAAGTTTGGCCATAGGATTAGATAGCTTTTGGGATTTATTGACGGAATCCGAGCGAAATCAAATCAAAAAAAATGTTAGCACGCGTGCGGACCAATTTTATAAATTATGGATAAACCAAGTGGAAGCAAGATCCTCTTCCATGCATGTGTGGCAGCATATCATGCACAATTTATTGGAAACTGCATTGGCATTAAAAGGAGAACACCCTACCGCTGAAAATTGGATCGAATACATTTATGAACTCTGGATTGCACAATCACCTAAAATGGCCGAAGAGGATGGTGCATGGATCAATGGCAGTGCCTATTTTGGGATGAACGCCTTAAGCTTAATTGACATTCCCACCATATTTAAAAAATTATCTGGCGTTGATTTCATGACTGCACCTTGGTTTCAAAATAATCCAAAATGGTTGATTTATTCTTTTCCGCCTAATTCCACTTCCGATGGTTTTGGTAATGATGGTGAAAGATATAAATTTCCTTGGATCAATTATGCAGGATATACAGATGCACTAGCAAGGTTAACAAATAATTCATCTGCAACCTGGTATGCAAATGCAGTAGCAAAAAGTGTAGGAAAAGAAATTGCTGATGATGCAGAATTTAGATGGTTTCGCATTCGAGATGGAATAAAAAAAACAACCGCATTAAATCCGTTACCATTTAAGCAAGATGCATTTTTCCCGGAAGTGGGCGTTGGATATATGCATACAAATGTGCAAGACACAAAAAATGATTTGATGCTTTCATTGCGCAGCAGTCCGTTTGGACCTATGTCACATACACATGCAGACCATAACACATTTAATATTGCTTACGGCGGTAAAAGAATGTTTTATAACACAGGCTATCGACCTGCAATGGGCGATCCCCATTTTTTAGGCTGGTACAAACACACGCAAGGACATAATGGCGTTTTGATTGATGGTCGTGGACAACCATTTAGTGATGGCGCATTTGGTTGGATCCCAAGAAATATACAAGGCGAACAAATTTCATATGCAGTGGGGGATGCGTCGAATGCCTATTCGGGCATTGTAGATGGAAAAGAAATTGACCATGGCATGAAATTATTCAGAAGGCATTACGTAATGTTACGACCTTCCATCATTATAATTTACGATGAACTAGAAGCAGATCATGCTGCTGAGTGGAGTTGGTTATTACATAACTATAATGGGTTTACAATGGATGCTAAAACACAAACTGTTTTTGCGGAAAATGAAACTGCAAAAGCACAAGTATCGATAATCAGCTCCAGCGATATTCATTTAAATGTAACAGACCAATTTTCAGTACCAGTAGATAATTGGACCAACAAAATAAATGAAGATGGTGACACGCTCAGCTTTGTAAACCAATGGCATTTAAAAGCAGCTTCCAAACAAAAAACTGAAAAAATGCGCTACCTCGCGGTACTGCAAATAAAGCCAGATGGCCGTTTTGAAAAAATAATTAAAACTATAGATAATGGAGATGTCACTGTTGGGAATTATCGTATAAAAGCAAAAATGAATGTTAACGAAGCCGCACATATTCAAATTAATAATATTGAAAATACTTTGAGTTTTATTTCAAGCGGCACACTTATGTTTGAAAAAAATAAATACATTGGAACTGATATAAAAAGTACCAAATTGATTGAAAAGAAAGATGGAAAAATTATTTTTAAAGAAGCAGTAGACGAAATGCCCCCTGCTATGAAAAAAATGATATCAAAAATTGAAAAAACTAAATAGTTGTACAAACTATGATCGCAAATAAAAGTAAAATGAAAAAATCGCTGCAAAAAACAATTAGCCCCTACTTTGCCCTACTTGTTTTTATTACCATCGTCGGAATTATACCCTATAATAGCAATGCTCAAAATACAACGCCGAAACAAAAGCCCAATTTCATTTTTATTTTAATTGATGACTTAGGCTGGACCAGTAGTTCCCAATTAATGGATGGAAAAATTGCAAATTCGAAAAGCGATTATTATGAAACACCCCAAATTGAAAAATTAGCAGCAAAAGGAATTCGATTTTCGAGTGGCTATGCACCATGTGCAGTATGTTGCCCAACTAGAAGGAGTATTCAATTTGGACAAACACCTGCACGCCAAGGTGATATCCTATTCCCGGAAAAATATGATCCATCAAAAAACAAGGTCAATTCCATACCACAATTATTAAAATCAATATCTCCTTTATACCGCACTGCACATTATGGCAAATGGGATTTACGTGCTGAAATATTTCCCGAGGATTTAGGTTATGACGAAAGTGACGGAGACACTGGTAATAATAACGGAGACATGAACTCCTCCAAGGAATCCAAATGGACTGACTTATTTATAAATAATGATCCAAAACGAATGGAATCCATTACAGAGCGCGCATTAAACTTTATGACAAGACAAGCAAACTCGGGTCATCCATTTTATATGCAAGTTTCCCATTATGCAACACATGTTGACTTTCAGACAACACAAGCAAGTATCAATAAATTTAAAGCGAAAACAAAAGGTGCCATTCACAATAATCCAGGATTTGCTGGCATGTTAGAAAATGTGGATGCTGCTATTGGAAAAATATTAGATAAAATTGAGCAACTTAAAATTGGCGACCATACTTATGTGATTTTAATGGCCGACAATGGCTCCGTTGAATTTTTTCCACCAGTAAAAAATAAATTCGACCTTCCTTCGGTATTTAAGTCCCATACCAATAGTTTTCCTTTACGTGGTGGGAAATGGACTTTGTATGAAGGCGGTATACGCGTCCCATTTATGGTGATTGGACCGGGTATTAAAGCGGGGAGTCAAAGCAATGTTCCAGTGACAGGCTGGGATATTTTACCAACCATTAGCGACTTAGCAGGAAACAAAAATTCATTGGGCGAAAATATTGATGGCACAAGTTTTAAATCAGTTCTTGAAAACGTCAACACTGAAAAATTAAATCGTAAAGATGATGAACTTATTTTTCATTACTATGGACAACCACATTCGGCTATCAGGGTGGGTGATTTTAAATTGATTAAATTTTGGAAAACAAAAAAACTAGAACTCTACAATTTGAAAGATGATATTGGCGAAATCAACGATTTAACAAAAGCAAATCCGGAAAAAGTGAAAGAACTAGAGTCGCGATTAATGGCATATTTAGAAAAAGTACAGGCTGAAATTTTATACCCACCTACGAATGCAAAACAAAAATCAAAATCAAAGGACGTGGATGATTAGGTTACTACTATTATCCAGTTTATTTTATTGCAATTACACCCTTGCTCAAACAGCGAAACTAAAACAACCCAATATCGTTTTTATTTTAGTGGATGATTTAGGTTATGGGGATTGTGGGTTTAATGGAGGCAAAGAAATTTATACACCACAAATAGACCAACTCGCAAAAAGTGGCGCAATATTGGCAAACAATTATGTACAGCCGGTTTGTTCTCCAACGAGAGCATGTTTATTAACTGGCAGATACCCTACTCACACAGGTGTTTACAATATTATTACGCCAGGGGCAACTTGGGGGTTACCACTAAATGAAACCACATTAGCGGATGCATTAAAAGCAAATGGTTATCAAACAGCGATTACCGGAAAATGGCATTTAGGTGAATTCGAAAAAGCGTTTCAACCCAATGCACGTGGTTTTGATTTGCAATATGGTCACTTTTTTGGAAGCATTGACTACTATACGCATAGTCGCAATAATCAATTGGACTGGTATCGAAATGGGATTCCCTTAAATGAAAAAGGATATAGTACTGAATTAATCACCCAAGAAGCTTGTAAAATTATTGAAACAACTGACCCTACAAAACCTTTGTTCTTATATATCCCATTTAATGGCATTCACGCACCCTTTCAAGTCCCTGAAGCATATACAAAGCTTTACCCGCAACTTAAAGGTAATCGACAAAAACTAGCAGGTATGTTATCAGCGGTTGACGAAGCCATTGGAAAAATTGTCAACACATTAGATAAAGCCGGATTAAGAGAAAATACTTTGATTATTTTTTCAAGTGACAATGGCGCTCCACCTCCTGGGGACAATACACCACTTCGTGACTTTAAAGCAACCGTTTACGAAGGCGGTATTAAAGCAGCGGCATTTGTAAATTGGCCGGGGCATGTTAACTCCGGAACTACCATTACCGAACCCATGCATATTATTGATTGGTATCCAACATTAATCAATTTAGCAGGAGGTAAAATAAATCAATCAACGCCTATTGATGGGAAAGATGTTTGGCCTATGATTACGCAAAATAAAAAGTCACCCCATGACGCCATACTAAGTGTATCAACAAAAGGCCCAATAATTTCAGCCATAAGAATGGATCATTGGAAACTGATTTTATTAGCTGCTGATAGTAGCCAGTTAAAAACCAAAGCGTTTAATAAATACGAATCAGTTGCGCTATTTAATTTATTAGATGACCCTAGCGAAACAAAAAATTTGGCATTAAAATATCCAGAAAGAGTTACTCTTATGCAAAAGCGTTTAAATGAAATGCTTAAAGATGCAGTTCCTTCCCGCGCAAAGGATGCAGCTGAAGAATTACACTAAAGTATAAATTTTAAACACGGGCGGAACCTGGCTTGTTCATCAAACCATGTAACTCACTTAAATGATTCGTGTAAACATCACGCGGTGAAATATTGTGTTTTATACAAATAGATGCTGCTTTTCCCACCACTTCACCCATCATCCCACAAGTTTTCATTACCCTAACTGGACCCAATCCAGATTTAGAAACACTAATACAGCGACCCGCCATAAATAAATTTTTTATGTTTCGACTATACAATGTTCTATAAGGCGCCCAATAAACACCGCCATATTCATATTCCACACCTCTCGTATAATCTGCAACAAATTCGTTGCTTTCAAAACCTTCTTGGTATTCCTTTTTAGGCGTATGCAAATCAACATGCCATGAACATGGAAATGCACTATCCTCAAATTTGCGTTGTTGTTTAAAATCCTCCGCATCTAAAATAATATCCCCCATTAATCTACGAGATTCTCTTTTACCTGCGATATAGGCAACCCAACCTAGTCGATGCTTAGGATACATTTTATCTATATTTTTTATCACATCCCAAGCGCCATACATGGCTCTAAAATTATGATCGCGAATTAGTTCAATATCATTCACTTGATCTTTGTTAAACCCACTTTCCCAATACCACATATTCGCAAAGGATTGTAAACCTTCTCTGCCAAAAGTTTTTTCACCTTTTCGGCCAGGGAAAGGTTTATCAGATAAATCTAGCGCCCAAGGACAATGCGGAAAGGGTTGATCATTATCACCAATTTCACATTTCATCGCTAATGCACTTTTATCTTTACATTCACAAGCCAACACATCTTCCTTTTTATCTGTATCAAGAATATTAAAAAGATTAGTACTTCCCATTAAGTTTTCCACTTTGTATTCGAAATGGGCACCTGCTTTAAATCCAATGCTGGCATCGCCAGTACAATCGGAAAATAATTTTCCTTTCAGTCGGTATTGTCGCGATGTTAATGTACTCTGAATCACAATTGCTTTTATAACATCTGATTCCGTTTCAACTTTTAAAACACGATGATTTAATAAAAGTGTGATATTTTTTTCTTTTTTTACTACGCTAATTTTTTGCGCATCGTCATAATAATTGGCGGCGACCCCATTAAATATTTGTCCCTCTCCTTTAATAATGGGAGGAAGAATTTCGTTTACGATATCACCAATATGTGGAAACAACTCTTTATTGGTGTGCCCTTCGGGCCATACACGCACTTCAGAACTTCCATTACCGCCAAGCACAGGTCTATCTTGTACCAATGCAACTTTTACACCATTTCTTGCAGCTGCAATAGCTGCACATGTGCCTGCCAATCCCCCACCTGAAACAATTAAATCAAAGGATCCTAACTCATCTGGGTTTTCAGGTAAGCCCAAAAGCTTACGTCGAAATTTTGTTAGTGATGCGATATCATTTGTAGGTTCAAAATTTTTATCCTTGCAAAATAAAATAGCTTCACAACGACCTTCAAATCCTGTCAAATCATGTAATGCCAAACTTGCTTTACTTTTCACTTTTACCAAACCGCCATCATGCCAATGCCAGGTTGCACTTTTTGTTCCAAATGTTTCATTTAGTGCAACACCATCCACAATTAATTGAAATTTACCAGGAGCACCAGGCGCATTCCATGGCGCCACCCAATCTTTGGTACGAACCCAAACACGATAAGTACCTGCGGAAGGAAGTGAAATTTCAGTAGTCGCATCCATCACGGGTATACCTAATCCATGTGCTAATAAATAAGGAGAGCCCATTTGCTCCATTGATTGTTGGTCCAAATCCCATCCACCATGACTTGCAAATTGCTCGGCTTCAATGAATGCAAATTCTTGCGATGGAATTTTTATTGCTTTATTGGCAAGTAATGGAAATTGACTTGCTAATAAACACAAACTGGTATTTCCAATATAACCTACAAATTGTCTCCTTTTCATTTTATAATAATTTAATTGCCCTTCAATTTTCCAACCAACCAATTGCTCATTTTTTCATTTTGTTCAGGATAAGTCCAATGACCTGTTTCAAGCGCTAAAAATAATTCCTTAGGGGCTGAAATTGAATTAAAACTTGCATACATAGAAGTAGGCGGACAGGTTTCATCATTAAAACCCCAAGAATAAAAACCTGGCACTTTAATTCTTTTTGCAAAATTTACGACGTCATAATAACTTAAGGTTTTTATTTTTTCTTTCGTGTTATTATACTCCTTATTCGTTTTATCAAAGTAATGCGGCCATCCACCAGCACGGCCAAATAAATAACCAGTGACATCAGATAATGCAGGATAGTAAGCGCCTAAGTTTTTTACCCTGCCATCTAATGCGGCTGTAACAATTGACAATGCACCACCTTGACTTCCGCCTATTACCGCTAAATTAGATCCATCATATTGTGGCAAGCTGGTTAAAAAATCGTTAGCTCTGATGCATCCTAAATAAACGCGTTTGTAAATAAAACGATCTCGATCATCGGAGTTGTAATTTGGATAGCCATTTAAAACGCCATTCGCTAAGTCAAGATAAACAGAAGGATCCATCGTTACTGGAATTCCATGAATACCAATTTGTAGTGTGATGATTCCTTTTTCAGCGTTTGCAATATCCCCCGCATAAGCTCTTACACCAGCACCTGGCACTTGTAATAATGCAGGATACTTGCCTTCTTTTTTAGGCACACATAAAATACCATACAACCTTGTGCCTACTTTATAATTTTGTAAATTCACATGATACACATTTACTTTCTCTGTACATTTTTCGGGAAGCAAAGTCATTTTCGCATCCATGGGCACTTTGGCAAGATCTGCAATTGCTTTATTCCAAAATTGATCAAAGTCATTTGGGTTCTCTACAGTGGGCTGAATCTCCAATGGATCAAATCCAGCAGTACTTAAATTTCTATATTCTTTATTATCCACTTCCGCTGTAGCAATACATCTTAAAAATCCTGGCACTTTCATGGTACCAGCATCAAATGTTTGCGTTCCTGTGGCAAGGGTTATGGTTTCTTTTTTTATTGGCTCCTGTCTTTCTTGCGCAATTTCATAACGCACTTTAGCCCCTTTTACTAAATTTCCATTTTTGTATACTGAAATAGTGAACTTAACATTTTCTCCTTTTTTATATAACCAATCCCCATGATCCGCAGCAACAATCACTTTTACAAAACGATCCACCGGTTGTGAAAAAATACTATTCCCTATTATTAAGAAAAACAGGATTAAGGAAAAACGATTTATTTTTTTTGAAATGTTCATATATGTTTTTGTTTAACAACTTTTATAAAATACGGGCGGATTTTCCTCGAGTAAAGCTTCTATTTTTTTGGCAGTATTTGTAATAGATAGACCACCTAAATTGGTACAACGCAAAGTGTGATGAATTTGATCACCCACTGCCTTCATGGTTTCAATAACTTCATCCAATGGTATCAAATGCTCATAATTGGACAAGGCCATATTTGCACAAGAAATAGCGTTCGTTGCTGCCATAACATTACGACCTAGACAAGGTGCTTCGACCCGATTGCCAATGGGATCACAAATGATACCTAATGAATTTTGAAGTGCGAGTGAAGCTGCTGCAATTGATTGCTCCAAACTTCCGCCATTCATTTCAACAAGTGCCGCAGCTGCCATTCCACCCCCTGAACCCGTTTCTGCCATACAGCCACCTACCTCTGCTGCAAAAGTTGCGTGCGCTGCAATAAAAACACCAATAAGCCCTGCAGATAACATTGCTTTTATAATAGCATCTTCATTATTATTGATACAATCGGCAGTGCCAAATACTACGCCGGGTAATCCGCCACAGGAACCTGCAGTTGGCGCGGCAACAATAACACCCATGGAACTTTTCACCTCCATGATGGCTGAAACATACATAATGGTTTTATTGATCACATCGCCACCAATTAATTGATTCTCTTCAAATGATTGTTTATACTGAGGGGATTGACTACCTAAAATTCGATCCTTATATTTAGTCCCTTTTAATCCTGTATCAATTGCACTTCGCATAATTTGAATAATCGTTTTCATTTTTTCCATTACGGATGCGGGGCTAATATTGCCGCGGATACTTTCATAGTCGACCGCCAACTCCCAGAGTGCTTTATTTTTTCCTTTATTGTATTCCATCATTTCATTACAAGTAATAAATGGAACCTTTAAATTTTTTCGTGCCATGATGGGCAGTACAGGATTAATCGCTTTAATACAAGTCACTGTAGGCATTTGCCTTATCTCATTACAAATATTTTCAGCAATGCTATTTTGCGATTTAATTTCAATGAAAGAATGAACGCCTTGATGAAAAGTGATTTCATCAAATAAGATGGTTGCCGTTAAATAATTAATGATACTTGTAGCATCGGTACAATAAATTAATGTTTCAAAATAATCACCTGCCATTGAAACTTTATTTCCATCGATATTAATCACCTCAATCATACCACCCCCGGTTGAAATGGCAACTAATGCTCTGGTTTCCTTATCATTCGTCAATACTATTTGATAAGTATTGGGATGCTTTTCCGTTAATGCATCAATTTTTATTTCATAATTAATGCCAGCGGTGGCTAAATGTTTTTCGGAATCTTGCAAACGTTCATCATAAGCCTCCCAACCTAAAAATCCGCCAAATAAGCCCATATCTGATCCTTGACTTTTATGTGTAGTCGCTAAGGAACCATTCGGATCAAAGGTGATTAAAATATCTTTGATTTGTTCATCCATCAAATCACGACAAATTCTAGCAATACGAAGTGAGGCAGCACAATGCGAACTTGAAGGCCCCCGCATTACTGGACCAATAACATCATTAAATATACTTGGGTAATTTGACATGCCTTTTTACTTTAAATAAATTTACAAATAATATTTAGCATTTTATTTGTTTTTTATAGCACTCAAAAACATAGTTATTGAAGTGTATAAAATGATGATTAGCACCAACCATCTTAAGGTATCCAATGGTAATGATTTAATCACGAGTGCTGCAATTAGCACAGCCAATATTCCAGGAATGGCCATCCCTAATGCTGCTTTTTTATTATACGCTCCTGATTTTATAAACTTGTAGGAAGCTGGCGGCATTAAAAACGCACATGAGCCCATCATGATGGGAAACGCTACCTGCGGTGATAATCCTAATAAATAAACCAGTGCCATACAGGGTGCATATAAGCCAACACCCGCAGTCATCATTGCCCCTAAAATAAAGTTTACGACGCCCGCAATAACTAATTTCCAACCATGAATACCAATCGCTACGCCTTCCCCATGTATCCAGTGCATTTTGTTAGCAAACATGAACCCTGCTGTAATTAATAAAGCAATACTAATGGTTAACCTTATATTTTTTTCAGAAAGTTTTCCAACTATATCAGCACCTAATATTGCACCCATCATCGCGGTTAAAAACATGACCACTAAAGTAACGGGCTCCACTTCGACCACTTGAATAAAAATAATTGCCTGAATTAAAACTGGCAAGGTGTTTGCCACATTCATGGTGCCTGGAATTAATTTATCAGTAGTTTGTTTTGTAAACTTTAAAAGTGCGGTTTGTGGCGCAAACGCGCCAATACCCAATACATCAAAAAAATTGACAACAAAACCAATCAGTCCGGTTTTTAACCAACTTACATTTTCTAGTTTGTTTTTATTTTTAATGATGTCAACCGCGAAAACATAAATATATAATAAGGCAAATAAAACCAATACTACCCAAATGACATTAACCATTTTAATACATTTTAAATTAAAGATGAACCTATCCAATTTTATATATAAATGAGATAAGAGAACACTTCGGCTATTTTAAATAAATACAATGAATGAAAAGTTACAAAAAATTGTACAACACTGCAAAAATGAAACTTTGAACTTATATGCTGCATAAATTTCCCAAAAGACAGGCCCTTTTGCATTCATGATAGGAAGCACCCACCTAATATTACAAGAACCAATTATATAATTTAAGGGTTATTGGTGTCTAAAGCAAAAAGTGGAATTTATATTCAAAATAATAACTTGCTGATTTATAAATAGTTAGGGCGAAAATTACAAAATCGCTCAAATTGGACCCGATTTAAAAGTGTATTTACCCCAAGCCGAGTTATAAATATTTATCCCCAATTTCAATCCTTTAATATTTCAGTATCTAAATGAAACTAATTATAAAAATATATTAGTAATTTGGTTTCATTATTTTCAAACCAAAAAAAATAAAATGAAAGATTTGCCTTATCCCATTGGAAATTTTGAACTTAGGCCTTTCGACGAAGTGACAAAAAAAGACTGGTTGAATGATTTCAGAAATTTACCAAAAGATTTAGAAAATGTTGTTAAAAATTTGAATCAAAATCAATTAGATACCCCCTACAGAGAAGGTTGATGGACAGTACAACAAGTGGTACATCATTTAGCCGACAGTCATATGAATTGTTATATATACTTTAAATTAACATTAACAGAAGATTTGCCAATCATTAAAGATTATAATGAAAATGACTGGTCTAATACAACTGATGTTTTACATACGCCAATATCTTTTTCCATTAACCTTCTTTATGCATTGCACCAAAGATGGGCAGATTTACTCAGCAGTTTATCTAATGATGAATGGCAAAAAAAGTTCTTCCATCCAACACATAAAATAGAAATTAGTTTATGGGACATGTACACTGTATATGTATGGCATGGCAAACATCATATTGCACATATCAAAAATTTAATTGAAACAAAAGGGTGGTAATAAATTATAAAATAAAAACAAATAAAATGAAAAAACTAGTAGTATGTTTCCTTGTATTCGCATCTTTAATCGCTGCAAATGCAAACGCACAAGACAGATTCATAAAATATGACTTTATGAAAGTGCTCCCTGGGCAAGATTATGTAAAACTTGAAACTGCATGGGCCAACTACCACAGAGAAATAGTGAATGCTGGCTTTATACAAATGCATCGTGTATGGAAGGTTTTACCTGGCCAAGATGTTGATTATGATTATATCACATCAACCGTATACAATAGCTATAAAGACGCCGTTGGTTTAGGAAAAAATCCAGTGACTGCTGATATGATTAAAGCCAAATACCCTGAAGCTTATGAGATTGCACAAACTTCAAGTAAAGTAAGAACATCAGTAAGGAGCTATATTCAAAAAGTTGATTTTGCAATTTGGGATTCTACATTTACTGTGACTCCAAAACAAAGTATCATGAAAATTGAATATGTTAAATCAAAAAGTAGCCAATATAAAGCCGCAGAAATTGCATTTAGTTCAAAATTTCACCAGTTTCGATTAGATAATAAATTATTAAAAACATTTACAATTTCAACTTTAATGGGCGCGGCTACAGATAGTTATCATTCTCACTTTATTTCGAGTGGATTTGCTGATATTGACCAAGCGATTGCACCATTAGATTCAAAAAAACTAAATTTCACACCAGCAGAATTGAAAAAGATTGATGAGCTAATCGCTATGCGTGATATTAAAAAAGTAGTTTTATTTGTAAATGTTATAAATACTCAGAAATAAAATTAACTGACTAAAATCATAGCAAATTTTAGTTTAATAATTAGCGTTAATGTAGCTTTATAACCCAACGCAAGAAACTACATTAACGCTAATTATAAATTACTTTGTATCATCATATCCAAACTTTTGATTCAAAGCAAAAACGGCTTCAGCAGAAAAGTCATTATTATGTATTAAAGCTAATTGCCCATCTATTAATCCTTTTTTGGTAGGTAACAGTGTTGCATTTTTTTCATAAATAGCTTTGGCTTGCTCTTGATCAGTTGCTCCGAGTTTTGCTATCGCTGCAATAACATCTTCCATTTGACGAATAACCGACAAAATTTGATTCGGAATCCATGATGTAATTGGAGTGCCTCCCGTGGCCATGGCATACTTTGTATTAGCCATAATGTACTTTTGTACGAACTGCCAATGACCGTTTCTAAAATGATAAATTTCCTCTAATATGCCTAATAAATAGCAAAGTCCCGTAACATCCTGGTTGTCTAATAATTTGCCCATTAACCCTTTAGGATGTAATGTTTTCATTGAGTTTTCAAGGTCCTTGAAAAAATCCTGCACACAAGTGGGGCGGTATAATCTAAGATCCAGTAAATATTTAGTGAGTTCATTTTCAGGATAATAAAAAATAACACCCGAAAAAATATCCTGCATCGGAATAATATCGTCCTGTGCGCCTGTTTGACCTCTAAAGGCTTTAGGCTCATCCCATACATCCTCGTATATAACACCATCACCAAATAATTCGGTATTCCCTTTTACACCCATAATAAAAATTCTAAAGTCATTGTATCTTTGCCATCTTGAAGCCTTCCACATTTCTTTTCTTCTTTCATTCATTTGCTTCATTGTAACCCAATTTTTTTCTAGCAAATCTCCAACTCTTTCTGAACCATTATGAAGGGCTTGTAATGTTTGCATGACAGTACCCACTAAATTGGGGGAATACCTATTGATATCAACATGCAACATAATAAAACCAACTTCATCAGGTTGCCCTGAAAAGCGGTTACACATGGTAATATTTTCCCAATTTAAATCACCAGCTTCATTTAATTTTTGGTAGTTGCCAAGTGAATAGGCATAATGATAATCAAGCCAGGCAAACACATTAAGCTTATCAGCAACTTTACAAAAAGGTTGCGCAATATTTGCTGGTAATAAATTTCTAGCCTTTCCATATTTACCATCTTTTCTATATTGCTGGAAAGATGGTTCTAATAAATAAGCTGATGCTAAAAAGCTATAAGACCTAAACAAGGCTTGTAATACAAAAATGTCTTTCTCATTTTCAACTGCTGCTAAATGATTTTTAATTGCTAATGTTGGCGCAACAATACCATCTTCATTATTTAAATAACCAAACTCAGTTTCATTGATAACAACTGGCATATTGTCTAACACCGATTGCAAATCACTATAAATACTGGGTAATTTTACCAAAGGTGCTTTGATGGGCAAAAATCCATGAGTAGCACTCACATTGAAAAAACCATCTGTATAATTAGATAATATTGGCATAATAAATTGTTTAAATTAAAGTGCAATACTACCCAATTTAAGAAAAATATTATATAATTGAATATTAAAATATTATTCAACTATTTTTTCAAAATATAGCACTTGCCCTTGGGCATCAATACCCTCAATTTTAATTAAAAATCTTTTAGTAAAATCGTTATTTTGGAAACGAATAACTTTGTCTTTTACGGACTCATCATAAAAAACAAAATATGGATCCCAATAGAGTGTCGTATTAATTTGTCTTGATTTTTCTGCTATTTTAATTGCTTCATCTGCAAAATAGTTGGCACTGTAATAACCCCTTAGCAACTCGGAATCCTTTGTGTCATATTCAACTGGGCCGTCAAAATGTTTTTTTGTATATATAACAATTGCACCACCAGTTCCTTTTTGAATATCACCTAGAAATATGGGTCTAAAAACTTTAATATACCCAATATTATTTCTTGGTATATCTCTTACCACATCCCAGCTTACTTTAATTTCGTCTAAATAAATGGAAGTTGGAGAGCCTCTCCAAGAAAAAGGAGTTGCATCAAACTCCATCATCGTATTAAAATTATTACTGTAGGAAATGCCAGGGATTTGAGAAATAATATAATTTCCAAGGTCAAAACTATTTTGAAAAAAATGATCATCAGCAACATTTAACCTATATGCATTGCTGTTTGAAAATAAACCAAAAGAGTAAATTTTATCTAAATTATTAAGCTTAAGCTCTGGCCTGGCTGTTACAGTTACTTGTTGTAATGTAAATTTTTTTATTAGCGAGTCAAGTAAATTAGAGTTTTTGATTAATTTATTCGCCTTGTCATTCTCAATGAATGTGTAAGTAGCAGGAGATAATTCGTTAATGAAATCGAATACTGGCCTATTCAAGTTTGTATCTTGATTTAGTACAACCTTAAAGTCATTCGTTTCTTTTTTTTCTAATACCCCTTTAGCAAATACAGTATCGTAAAATATGAGTTTATTTAAAATAAAGCTGCCATCTGTATCAACAGGCGCTTGAATGAATGAAGATTTTTTATTGGGACTACCAATGACGACACTTAGTTGTTTTGGAAGTGGCACATCCTTTTTGGTTGTTTTTATAATTTTACCTCTTAATGTTAAATAACTATCTTGATTACTATCAATGAGTGTGTTAATTGGTAAAGGAGCTATTTTATTAATTTTAATAATACTATCAAGCGCAATTTCATTCATGCGTGTATTATTAGTGAAGTAATTACCCAAATTGGTTAACGAACGATTATTCATACTATTAAATAGGAGTTCAGAAACAATGTTTTTATTGCTTGTAGGAATATCAGCATCCACAATAGAAATACTCATATTCGCATTAGGTAAATTATTGATTTTCCATACATTTAACCCTTCTTTTACAAAACTTAGAGAATCAAGTGAAATTATTGGTTGAAATAAATGATTTGAGGAAAGATGATAAA
This sequence comes from Sediminibacterium sp., assembly GCA_044341385.1. Lineage (GTDB taxonomy): Bacteria > Bacteroidota > Bacteroidia > Chitinophagales > Chitinophagaceae > Sediminibacterium. The sequence continues at coordinate 15,906 of JBIIRW010000007.1, forward strand.
CCCATTCTTGATAAACAACTTCATTAGAATTGTTACTAAATGAAAACAAATAGTAACCAGTTGTGAATTGCTCTTTTGGTAAGCGAATTTTTAATTTTTTCTTTTCGCCAATGGTGAAGGATTTAGCATACAAAGTATCTTCTTGTCCCTTTATGGTGAAATTTAATTCATTCAAATCATTATTTTTGTTGTCAATTTGAACAATAATTTCATTAGCATCCTTTTGAATATAAATTTTATTATTTGTAATTTCTAAAGGGCTAATATCTTTATTTATCGTATTGCTTAATCCATCCTTTCTTTTAATTAAAGCATTATTTAAAACCGATATCTCTTTTTGATAGAAATTAATTTTTTCCTTTTGATCATTGATTTGATAAATTATTAAATTAACTTGACTAAATGGATAATTATTTGGAATTTTAATTTGTCCATTAATAGAAGATAAATAGGTAAGATAGACCTGATGTTCAAGCAATTTCTTATTTTCATCTACTAAATCGACATAAATATTACTTGACTTGTTGTCAAGAAAATAAGGATTATGGATATATATTTTAAACCAAATATTTTCATCTGGCAAATAAAGTTCTTTATCTATGTGTGCGTAATACAATTTATCTATACTTTTACTTTGCGCTTTTACATTAATTTGAAAAATTAAGTAAAATGATAAAAAAATATAAATGACCCTCATAAAAAATTGTTTGTGTAAAATTAGCTTATTTTTTGCCTTAATATAAGATACATTTAACAAAATTGGGAAACTCAAGAGGCTGTTTGATGACAGTAGCATTAAAAATTAAACTGAAATAAATTATCAATCTTCTTTCAGCTTGATCTTTGTGAATATTTGTAAATGCGGAAGTGCTAGTACAGATAAGCTAATAAATAACAAGGTAAATATACCAGAAGCATCTTTACTATTTAGGGTCGATAGCGTTATATAAACAAATCCAAACCATGCCATGATTGAAAAGGGCGCAGCTTTAATAAGTAAGTCCTTCCACCCAATGAAATTATTAGGCATGTTAAAGGTGATTCTTATTTTATCAAAGGATAATAAAGAGTGCCAAAAACCAAAATAAAAGGCAAAACAAAGCCATAGTGGCATAAACAATGCAAAAACAATAAGCGTCAACTGTTGTATAATTAAATAGTAATAATACTTATTCTTTGAAAAGAATAATTCCTTAAAAAAGAATAAAACAGCATAAACTGCAAATAACCCAATTAGGGTAATAGGATAAATTTTATTTGCTAGATGAATCCATTGCTTTTCATTAAAAGCTGAGCGTTCCATCCTCATAAAAACTTCTAAAGCGAAATTAACATTCTTAGAAAGAAGAAATAAAATCCAAAGAAGCCCGATAACGGAATAGGCAATTTTATGAATAATGTTTTCTGTTTTACCCATCCAGTCAATTTCTCCAAAATGATAAGCAGTAATTAGGATAAAAATGACCAAGGCTGCGATGGGAAAGAAATACCAAACCAAAGCATAGGCAATAATGTTACCTATATATTTTAAAAGGAAAATTTTTTGATTACTTTCTGACTTGCGTAAGTGTTGGTCAATGTATAAATCTAAAGCCCCATGCGGAACACCAAAGAGAATTAAAACAAGTATTAAGAATGAAATTTGGGTGCTATTGGTTAAAACAAAAACCCAATCTAAAAGAAATAAAAAGAATGCAAATAATATTAAGAATAACCGAAGTTTAATTTGCATGAGTATAAATTAAAAAAAAGGGGCAAGTAACCAACTTGCCCCATAGAGTTATTTTAATAAATTAAGCAGCTTTTCTACTTAAGCTATAAATAACCAAACCAAAACCAATTTTATTAACTGCATCTCCAATATTGTAAATAACATCCATGTTTAATCCAATATTAGCAAAGCCAGCATACCATTGTCCTTCAGCTGTACCGATTAAATATCCTAGAGGATAAATAGCCCATCCAACTAAAATAAACCAACCAAGTGCTTTATTTGCAGATGCTACTGCAGAACCAGCGGATGTTGCTAATTTCTTAACATCTCCTAACCATACTTCATATACAATGTAGAAGTAAGCAATAGCACTTATAGTTCCCCATAATGTTGCTTGTGCTGGAGCAACTGCTTCTCCCCAATACCCTGTAACTAACATTACAACAGAAGCTAAAATCATTTTCCATAATAAACTTGTTGTACCACCTGCTTTTTTAGTGATTAAATAAAATTCAACACACATTAAAGGCACAGTTAATAACCAGTCTACATAACGGAAGAAAGTTGGACTATCATGCGTTTCTGCATAATATCCACGCATGTAGTAATAGTGAACAGCAGCAATAAATGTGATTAAACCTGATACAAGTACCGAAGTTCTCCACTCTTTGCTAGTGTTGTTCAATTCAAAAAAGAAAAATACAGCCGCGGCCATCATAGCCATTGTACCAACGAAGAAAGTGAAAGACACATAATCAGTCTTTGCAATTTGCACCGTGGCATCGAGAAGAAATAAATCCATATGTTTGAGTTTTGGTGAACATATTAATCCACAACACTCCACAATTCATTAAGGCTGTTTTTATGTATACGAATACACATAAAACAAAGCAATAGCAATTCAATCGTTGTGATAACAAGTTATAAAAGTTTTAATAATAAGTTAGATTAAAATGTTAAAAAAAATAAAAAATTAAACGAAAAAATTATTTTGTTAAATTAAAATACAAAAATATTAAACAAATTATAAACAAAACGAAATAATACCACTTAAATAATAACACATGTAAAAGCTTTTAAATCATAGGAATATGAATAATTTAGCAAAAAAAATATATCAAAAATGACTTTTATCGTTTCGTTCTTCTTGCTTCATTGGTTTATGTCTCTGTTTTTTCATACTTTTTTTCTACATAGATTCGCTTCCCATAAAATGTATGAGACGAGCAAGAATTGGGAACGAATTTTTTACATAAGCACCTGGTTTTTTCAAGGTTCCTCCTATTTAGTCCCAAGAGCGTATGGCGTCATGCACAGAATGCATCATGCTTATAGTGATACTGAAAAAGACCCCCACTCACCCCATTTTTTTAAGGATATCTATGAAATGATGAAAAGTACGGTCTTAATATACCGTTCATTCCTATCTAAAGAGGGTACCCCAGAAAAAGAATTTACAAGTGACTATTTGCCTATTTGGGAAAAACTAGACAAATTTGGCCACCACATATTAACCAGGATATCTTTCGTTCTTGGCTATATACTGATGTATTATTTTTTTGCGCCTAGTTGGTGGTGGTTTCTATTATTACCAATACATTTTTTAATGGGGCCGATTCAAGGAGCAATAGTTAATTGGTGTGGTCATAAGTATGGCTATCGAAATTTTGAAAGTACAGATCAAAGCAAAAATTCAGGTCCTTGGGGTTTATTTTTACTTGGGGAGCTATTTCAAAATAATCATCATCATGCAAAAAATGATGCCAATTTTGCAAAAAAGTGGTTTGAGTTTGATCTTACCTATCAAGTGATGCGTTTTTTTAACTTTATAGGTATCATAAAATTAAACAGGATACATTAAATCCTTTTTCAGTATACAGTTTTTTAATACTTATTTTTATACTAAATGAATATTGTATTATTTGATGGGGTATGTAATTTATGTAATTCGACCATTTTGTTTCTAATAAAACACGATACGAATCATAATTTACATTTCGCTGCAACACAAAACGATTCTGGAAAGAAATTAATGCGCCAATATAAAATTTTGGATGAGGAGAAATCGGTTTTTTTTATAAAAGAGGGTATTGTATTTTCCAAATCAAACGCAGTCATTGAAATTGCAAAACAAATAACTGGGTGGCCTCATATTTTCAAATATGGCAACCTTTTTCCAGCTTTTATAAGAGACGGAGTTTACAATCTAATAGCAAAAAATAGATACGCATTAATGGGTACCAGAGATAGCTGTTCTATTCCGTCCAAAGATCACATAGAAAGATTTTTACTATAATTTTGAAAGAAATACAAAGTTAAATAATTGCTTGTTTTTAACTTTTGTAAAAGAAAAACTAAAAATGTAATGTAAAGTTGATGAATACAAAAACTCCAAATCTCTTACATCAGGATGGAATTGCACTATACTATGAGAAAGCAATACCCGAAAATAAAATAAAGCAACTATTTGATGAACTACTTCATCATATAAGTTGGGAAAATGAAAGAGTGGTCATGTTTGGAAAAGAAATTATTACCAAAAGAAAAGTTGCATTTTATAGTGATCCTTCCATTGCTTATACCTATTCTAGTAGAACTAAAATTGGTTTACCTTGGAAAGAAACACTTATTACACTAAAAAATATGGTTGAGTCAATCACTAAAGAAAAATATAATGCCTGTTTATTAAATTTGTATCATAACGGTGAAGAAGCAATGGGATGGCATTGTGATAATGAAAAAGAGATTGTAGCTAATAGCTCTATTGCTTCTTTAAGTATTGGCGCTTCAAGAAAATTCTCATTTAAACATAAAGTAACTAAAGAAACAATCTCAATTCAACTTGAAAACGGATCACTACTAGAAATGAAAGGTGTTATTCAGCAACACTGGTGGCATTCTCTACCAAAGTCAAAGAAAATTAATGAATCTAGAATAAATTTAACTTTTAGACAAATGCACCCCAAAAAAGGGATCAATGAAAAATAGCAAAAATAAAATAGTAAAGAAAGGCAACCTCCCTACTAAGTTATGCCTTCATTGTAAGCGTCCTTTTACCTGGCGCAAAAAATGGGCAAATGATTGGGAGCAGGTTTTATATTGCAGTGATGCTTGTAAAAAGCAGAAGTTTACACCTAAAGTAAATTAAGCTTACCGCTTACTAATTTTATTCATTGAGATCGTTTTTTGCATGGAGCATTTAAATCTCTTCATATCGGCGCTTCTTTTCATTAAATGCTTCTGACTCACTCCGCTATTTACTCTCTTTCGCCAAAGATTAAAACTATTACGTTTTAATTCGGTTCGCATCAAATTAATAGTTTCGGATTCAGATAAACCAAACTGAATTTCAATTGCCTCAAAAGGCGTTCGATCTTCCCAAGCCATTTCTATCACCCTATCAATATCTATTCTTTCCATACTAGTCCTGTTAAAAGTATTTTGATTTTACAAACTTGTTGAAAGCGCGCTTCAAATCCTAAAAAACTGTGTATCGAATCCTAAAAATAAAATTAAACTAATTTCACAAAAATTTTATTGTAAGTTTTGCCGATCCTCTTTCAATATATAATGTGGAGCTTTAACTTATGTTTTTATGTATTCTCATTAACAAAGCTGTTAATTAATTGTAAATACACCATTTGTAAAAACTTTTTTAACTCTTATGGTGTTAAGTAAATAAATAAACAAAAAATAAATTATGAAAATGAAATTCTTATTGACGATGTTAATCGGAGGTGTTATCTCTGCATCAGCTCAAAAAACAATTGTAGACGTTGCTGTTGGATCAAGTGCACACACCACATTAGTAGCAGCTGTAAAAGCAGCTGATTTAGTAAGCACTTTGCAAAGCGCAGGACCTTTCACGGTTTTTGCACCAACAAATGAAGCTTTTGCAAAATTGCCTGCAGGAACTGTAGAAACCTTATTAAAACCAGAGAACAAAGCTACTTTAGCTAAGATCTTGACATACCACGTTGTAGCTGGTAATTTAGATGCAGCTGCTGTTTTAAAGGCTATAAAAGACGGTAAAGGCAAAGTTACTTTGAAAGCTGTAAGTGGCGGAACATTGACTGCTTCTATCAAAGATGGTAAGGTTATTTTAACAGATGAAAAAGGTGGAATTGCAACTGTTACTGCAACTGATTTAAAAGCAGGAAACGGTGTAATACACGTTATAGATGCTGTTGTATTGCCAAAATAGTTTTTGAAAACCTAAATATTTAAAGGGCCCTTATCACTAAGGGCCCTTTTTTTATAAAAATTTAGATTCAAGTGGAAAAATTTAATGTTGAACTGATAGGCTAAATTTTATCAATCAAGTTAAACATAGTTGTTAAAAATTTGCAAATAGGTGTTTAATTAAATAAAATATCTTGTGCGTCTTTATAAACAAATTAAATTGTTAATGAATACGAATTATTAATTCTACATTACAACAAATAAAAAGTATGTTTAAAAAGTTTACATTATCAGATACCCTTATGCTGGTATCAGCCTTCCTCTCCTTAATATTTTCTGAATATTTATGGTTTAAAGGTGAAAAGGAAGCGGGAATATTTATTGGTTTATGGGTACCCTCTATTTTAGGGTTTGCTATATTATTAAAACTAATAAATAATCAAAAATGATAGAAATTATACCCTATTTCGCAGCAGTCATCACTATTTTATTTGGTGTGGCATTCATTCTAGCGCTAAATAAATTTAGAGGCGAAAAGTAAAAGCTAATAATGCATTATGAATAGTTTATTACAATATTCAGGAAATTATTTTGATAAACATTTTAATGCTAAGAGTGTAAGAAGCGTAGAATTATTAATACTACGTGTCGCCGTTTTTGCTTTCCTTTTTCACTTAATTATTATTTTTCTAGGAAATAATTTTATTTATTTCAAAAACTTACAGCACAGCTACTTAAAGGCTATTTATACCCCATTTAGTTTTATTTTATTTTACGAGGTATTTCTGCTAGTCATCATAATTCCAAAATCAATATCTGAATTTATAGGAAAGCAATTTGAAGTAATTACCCTAATTACTTTAAGAAGTTTTTTTCACGATATCGCAGATTTAGATTTAAAAAAATCTATTAATATTAATAACCCAGAGTTCATTAGCTTATTATATGACTTAATAGCTTCATTGATTATGCTGAGCCTCACTATACTGTATTATAAAATATATCAAAATAATCGCAAATCAGAAATTGTTAACGAACTTAATAATTTTATTAATATTAAAAAGCTCGTATCATTAAGCATGATACTGATTTTATTTCTACTAAGTATAAGTAGTTTTTTTATATGGGGAAAAGAGATGTTAGGGGCATTAGAATTAAAGCAAAATTACCCTGATCCGAATACTGTATTTTATGCAGATTTCTTTTCAATCATGATTTTTGTTGATGTGTTATTACTTATAATATCATTTATCTACCACTTTTCATTTTTCACTATTTTCAGAAACGCCAGCTTTATTATTACTACTATTTTAATCAGAATGTCATTGACAATTGAAAAACCAATGAATTATATTATAATTTTGATTGGCTTTTTATTCTCAATTATATCTTTCTATTTATATAGCTTAAGAAATACAAAAAATAAGTCGGTAGAATAATGAAATAGTTATTCCCTAGGCTGCTGTTAGGAAATAATTTTTTATTTTAACGTAACTATCCTTAAAATTTACTCGACCACCATACCCACAAAATTAATATGGGTTGTCCCACCAATAAACGAAAGTAGGATATAAGCGGTGTAATGGTAATTAACCCTAGTGTAAAAGTACCTTTTTGAATAAAATATATATGAGCTGGGATAAACGCAATCAACATTATAATAATACCCTTTACAGCTAACGAGCGTGTAGCTTTAGGTATTAATAGTAGGGCTAATACAATTTCAGCTATACCTGATAATATATTGATCTCTTTGGCCCAAGTGGACAAATAAGGGGGTATTATAGGAAAATAAAAAGAAGGCGTGGCAAAATGGTTATACCCTGCAAAAAGATAAAAGCCTATCAAAAAATAGAAGAGTATTTGTTTAATGATTTTGATTCGCATTCCTAAATGTATATAAAATTTATTTATAAAAAAGTAAATATATTCTAAATAGAATCAATCAATTGAAGATAATAAAGTCTAAATTAGTAGCGTAATTTAAGATAACGTTAAATTTATATTGACAATTCATCAAGTTAAACCTTTATATGAAAAAAGTATACTACGTAGGTGATTGGGCTATTCTAACTGGACCAGTTTTTGCAGAAACGCCTTTTCACCATAGTCCTAAAGGCTTGGAAATATTTAATTATGGTATTTGGTTGAAAGAGGCTTTAGAAAAAGATCCAACTTATCAGGTTAACTCGGTTTCAGCATGGGATTTCTATAACAATTTAGGACCTGGTGATTACGAGCAAATATTAAAGGACTACGATTTAATTATTTTCAGTGACGTAGATGCTAAACTTTTTCAACTATCTCCAAAATTTTTTGATAGAAGTAAATTCGGAAAAGAAATTCTTACATTTCCTGACAGAATCCGACTTTCTGTAGAACATGCCAATGAAGGTGGACGATATATGTTCCTAGGCGGTTGGTATTCATTTACTGGAGAACTAGGTAAAGGTGGTTGGGGCAGAACTCGCTTACGCGAAATGCTTCCTGTGAAATGCTTGGATATAGAAGACTTAGTGGAAACAACAGAAGGGTTTTCAATGGAAATGACTCCCGAAGGGACAGCGCTCTGCCCATCGTTAAATTTGGATGGTTGTCCTCCAATTTTAGGCTACAATAAAACCATTGCGCTAGATGATTCTATTGTTATTGCAAGATATAAGGAAACCAAAGATCCTGCCATTGTAATCAAAAATACAAACGCTGGAAAGGTATTAGTATATACTTCAGATCCTTGTCCGCATTGGGGTTGTAATTTTGTATTTTGGGATGGATATCCCGCCTTTTGGCAATCATTGGCCAAATTAGTGCTTTCTTGATTTGTTAAATCATCAGAAAAAGGAATAAACTATTTATATTTAACCTACTTACTATAAACACAAATTGCATGAAAAATTTTATACTCATTTGTTCCCTTTTCTTAGTTTTTGGTTGTGATAAACGACAAAATGAAAATACACCAATCACCCCAACACCAAATGTTGTACCGTCCACCGTTACAAGTGCCAATGGTAAAGTTTGGATGGATCGAAACCTTGGCGCATCAAGGGTTGCAACAAGTAGTACCGATACAAGCGCCTATGGTGATTTATACCAATGGGGACGAGCAGCAGATCAACACCAATTAAGAAAATCAACCACAATCGCAACACAGGCAACTACTGATAATCCAGGTAATGCAAATTTTATTATGCCAGCTACGCCTCTCACTGATTGGAGAAACCCTCAAAATATAAATTTATGGCAGGGCGTAAATGGTATTAATAATCCATGTCCTACTGGTTTTCGTTTGCCAACTGAAGCGGAGTGGAATGCCGAATTGGCAAGTTGGACATTGAAAAATTCCGATGGCGCATATGCTTCTCCGCTAAAACTTACAGTAGCAGGAAGTCGTGAAATAATTATTAATAATACAGGCATTAGTGGTAGCTACTGGAGCAGCACCGTAAGTGGTGATGGATCTCGATACTTCAACTTTAGCAACGCGGGCGCATTCGTATTAACACACAATAGAGTTTACGGAGGCAGTATTAGGTGCATTAAAAATTAAAACAAATACAAAAAGGATTTAATTTATTTTAGGCGGCAGATCCGGAGAAACTTAAAATTAAAGTTGCTCTATTAGGGAATCTGAGAAGGAGTTATGTCATTGACGGAATTAATAATTCGCTTGCTGTTATTTGTATTTTCATTTTCTATTTTGATTATCTAATTCTATTAAAAAATTATTAGCATTGTCTAAATGCGTCTTTTGTTTATCCGTACTCATTTTATCAAAAGTGTGTACTAGCATACCAATTCTTGGATTGCTTAAGAAAAAGGTTCTATGCTCATGCATAAATCGCCAAAATAAACCATCCCAAATAGGTTGCCATTCTCCTTTTTCATAGTCACTCATCTTCATTAAATAATTGCTTCCACTGATATACGGCTTAGTGGTCATTAATCCGCCATCCGCAAACTGTGTCATGCCATATACATTTGGAACCATTACCCAGTCGTATGCATCAATAAACATTTCCATAAACCACTTATACACTTCATTGGGATCAAACTCGCATAAAAGCATAAAATTACCCAGTACCATAAGCCTTTCAATATGATGGCAATATCCAGTGGCTAAAACTTTTTTTATGGTAATATCAATAGGTGCAATACCCGTTGTCCCCTTCCAAAAACTAGCCGGGATTTTTCTTGTAAACTTCCAGTAATTGGTAGTTCTCTGTTTTGAACCTTCCCGCTCATAAACAATTCTGATAAATTCACGCCACCCAATTATCTGTCTAACGAACCCTTCTAAAGAATTTAATGGAACATTATTTTTATTTGAAAAGGTTATTGCTTGATCTATGATTTGCTGAGGAGTTATTAAACCTACATTCAGCATTGGACTCAGCACAGAATGGTGTAAAACATATTCTTTAGCAACAATGGCATCTTCATATATTCCAAATTGTTCAAATCGGTCTTGTAAAAATTCTTTAAGCCATTTTTCAGTGTCGTCAAAATTGATAGCAAATAAATGATGCTCATTGACTGACCCGTAATTGTTCGGATAATTTTTCTGAATATAGCTTACAGCTTCGCTTATATAATTGTTTGGCGGGGCCGTTGGTAATTTAGGTACAGCTTCTTTTTTAGGGAATTTAGATCTATTATCTGCATCGTACGTCCATTTTCCACCCAATGGTTTGCCCTCTTTTTCTAATAAAATATTTCTTGATTTTCTTTGCCAGGTATAAAAATCGGTTTGAAAGTAGGTTTTCTTTTTTAAAAAATAATCTGCTACCTGGTTAATGGTATTTAAAAAATTAGGGTTATCATAGATGGTGAGTTCAATTCCATATTTTTTACAACTTGATTTAATTTTTTCTAATAACCAGTTATCAACCGGATCTACAATATGAATTTGTTTGACTTTATTAGTATGTAGCTTATCAATAAGTAACGCGATTCTATTTTGAGCTTCTATTGATTCAATATAATGAACTACTACCCCCTGCGCTTTTAAAAACTGCTCATAAAACTTCATACTCGCCCTATGCAAGACTAATTTTTCCTTGTGAAATTGGTATTGATTAAAAAAATGCCATTCCTCCAGCAAATAAATGGGTCTTTTATGATGAATAGCTGGATGATCCTTATATAATTGATTAGGTAATATGATTGAAACTTGCAATGACATTTAGTGACTTTTAGTGTTACTAATTAACAATTTCAGCTACAAATTGTTTTCAATATATTGATTTTATCTTGGAAAGGTTTGTAATGGAGACTAACAGGTTAAGTAAATTATAGATAAAGAATTAGCGTGTTAATTTCTAAATTTAATTAGCGACAGTCGTCAAAACGATGAAATCTATTTCTTTTTAGCTAGTTTAAAATATGGAAATAAGGAAGATGTTGTGCGGACATATGCTTGATAGCTGTCTAGATGTCCCCATTTCTCCATCCCTGAAATTTCTAATATCCTAACTCCACTTATATAAACCAGTAGCATATATGTAAAAAGAGGGGAAATTAAAGTGATATACTGCCAACTTGATAAGGAAGAAAAAGACATGATGGAAATCCCCAACCATAAGATAATTTCACCAAAATAGTTTGGGTGTCTTGAATAATACCAAAGACCATGACAAATAAATTGATCTTTATTTTCAGGATTTTTACGGAATGAAGACTTTTGCCAGTCAGCTATAATTTCAATAACAAAACCAGAAATAAAAACGAGCATCCCAAAATAAAAAATCTCATTTTGTATTACCCCATTTTTACTTGCAATTGCTGTTAAGGCGCACATGGAACATAAAGAAACCCACATTCCTTGTAAAGTCCATGTCATGAAGAACCTTGTTGGTGAAGGTTTAATAGATTTAAATCTTTTATCCTCCCCGCTTTTATGAATTCTTGTAAATAAAAAGCTTCCTAAACGAATTGCCCATAGGATGATGAAAGAAGCTAAAAGAATGCTGCCAAAATTAACATTAGTTGTAGAATAACTTTGAATGCTTATATAACTCACAACGGATATGTAAGTAACACTTCCCGTTAGATCATAAAACTTTTCGGTTTGAAATATAAAAGCAGGAACAAACATAAACCATTGGATAACAAAGGCGATCAATACAGCTTGCTGAATCACCTGTAGTCCAGTTAATAGCGCAATGCTATATGCAATGGAAAAAGCGATGAGTGAAAACAATAAATTAAGGAACGCTTGCTTCATAATATTGCAACTATTTCTAAATAGTATTTTTAATGGCAATGAAATATTTCAATTAAATTAAGCTATAAATTATGAATAAAATCAGATAAATAGCTAAATAGATTCGATAGTAATGTCTTGTTTTTAGGTAATTTGTATTATCTGGATACATATTTGTGAATAAACCGACAATCTCTTTTTTGAAAAGGGGTTTAATATTTATTTTCCAATCATCAGTTTGGTAAACAATTTTCCTGAACTTACTTCTAAAATAAGTACTGGGAATACTCCAAATCATTAAAATGAGAAATATTAGTTGTTTATCTGTCATATATAAAGGTATACTTGTTTACTTGAATTATATCAAATGGTCGCATTGGGAAAATACTAAAGATAAAAAGAAAAAAATAAGTCCTTGATTTTCATGTCACTGGAACAAGATTTAAACTCGGGACCTACGGGTTATGAATAAATTTTAATATTTTTATTTTTTAAAAATTCCTGTATACAAATCAACTGGTCATTGAATATTGCATTTTTTAGAGAAATATTTGATGAAATTACCCACCATAGTGAAAGTTATGGAATGCAACTACCTAAATTTTTTGTTCAAATTTACCTAATTTTCATATTCTAAGGTTGTAAAACATTAAACAAAAACTTCAATAAAAAGAAATCATTATGAATCAATTGACTCTTAAACTTAGTCTCCAGTCAAGATATTGGCTACTTTTTATTTGTTTGCATTCTATTTTTTTTACAAATGCGCAGTCTTTCGTTAATATTGAATCAGGTGCTTTATATACAATTATGAATGATGTTCGAAACGGCAGCAATGGAACGCTATTTTCTTTTAAAAATGATTTTCAGACTCCAGTAAGTCCATTTTTGAGGTTGCGCGGAGGTTATTTATCAAATGGGAAAGATCACTTTTCAATCCTTTACGCTCCATTAAAAATCGTAGAAACTGGAATAATTGAAAAAGATATACTATTTGATGGAAATACCTTTAAAGCTAACAATTCAATTGAAGCTGTTTACAAGTTTAGTTCTTATCGATTTACCTATAATCGAAGGATCATCAGTAAAGACAATTTAAAATTTGGTATTGGAATGTCTGCAAAAATTAGAGATGCAGGAGTCGCGTTAAAGAATAAAGAATTTTTTATTAAAAATTTCAATATCGGTTTCGCTCCTCTTTTCAACTTTATAACAAATTGGGATATATCTCAAAAAATGGGCGTTGACATTTTTGGCGAAGGTATAGCTGCAAGTAAAGGCAGAGCCATTGACCTTGCTTTATCTGGGAGATATAGTATCACTAAAAACTTTCAAGGAAATATTGGCTATAGACTGCTTGAAGGTGGTGCAAACGGAACTTATAGATATAATTTTATTCAACTTCATTTTTTCTTTGCTAGTGTTAACTACATATTTGACAAAAACAAATAAGGACCTAGGATTTAAACTAAGTACTTGATGTTCATGTAGCGACAACGAGACTCGAACCCCCAACCTGTCGTTTATAAAGTATTATTTAAAGATTTAAACTTTTGATTTTCAATGCATTGAATATTTAGGATACCAAAATTAACCGATTTAGAATGGAATTAGGGATGTATTCATTGGAAATGGAAACCAGATGATCATTGTGTTATGTGCAAGTCTTATTCAAGATAAAATTTTTTAGTACCAAAATGATACTTATTTTTAATTTCAAATTAAAAAATATCCACATGAAAAAACTACTATGCATTGCATTAATGATTTCTACTTTTTTTGCTTGTAATAACCAACAAAATGAATCCAAGGTTGATGAATCAATATCAACCGTGGCGAGAATTGATGATAATTATTCTCAAAAGGTTAAAAAACATATCCTGGAAGATTACACACATAATGATTATGCAAAATTTGATGAAATAGTATCTGATTCGGCTAAAGTTTATTTCAACTCTACTACACCTATGAGTAAATCACAATGGAAAGAATTGGCACAATTACACCATGTTTATTTTGACAGTATAGATTGGAATAAGAATGATTTGTATGTAAAAACAGACTCTATTTTAAAGGATGAAAAACATGAAAATAACATTGTTAAAGCTGGAAATATATATACATTAGTATGGTTTACTTGGAATGGTATTGGTAAGAAAACAAAAACTAAAGTTGCTAATCCTGGGCATATTATATTTAAATGGGAAAACGATAAAATAGCTGTTGCAAGATTTTCTTTTGATCCTACTGCATTAAAAGAAGAAATAGCAGCTTCTCAAAAAAAATAAATAGTACGATTTAAAGCTTTATAAAATAAAAAAATAGAACTATGAAAAAAATGTTATTCTTAAGTGTAATATTATTAATATCAACTTGCCTTTTTTCACAAACAGTCAAAAAAGGAAGTTTATTAGGACTACATAAAGGCACTGTAACCTTAAGCCCCAATGTGACTATGGCACAGTTCAAAGATTATTACTTTAATGTGTATGGTGCAGAATTTACCAAACTTTTTAAAGTTAAAATGTTAGAAGTTGCTGGTATAAGAGGTGTGGATGCTAAAAAAAATGATAATGAATTGGCCGTATTATACATTTTTGAGCCAAAAGCAAGGGACAACTTCTTCGATGCTGAGGGTAAATTAAATAAACTTGGAACCGACTTGTTTGCTAAACTAAAAACCTATTCTGATGAAGCAAATAAATTGGGAAAAATTTCATCTACCTTTACCGATTGGGAAATTCAATAAATCATTTAATTTTATAAAATACAATAGAGCCTTCTAGCAATAGAGGGCTCTTTTTTTTATTAAATAATTAATCAAAATTAGTCACATAAAGGAGGAAAAATAACAAAGGAACCACGATTTAACTGGATTGCCAGCTTCACTTCGTTCGCTGTCATCCTCGAAGTCCGCCTTACCCAAATATGGAGGGATTTAAGGGAATTCTACAGTCTGAATAAACTCATGACTATAATTCTAAAGCAAAATAAGGTCAAGTAATAGCTTTACAAATTATTTGTTTATGTAAAGTAATAGCTTTACTTTTGTGAATTAATAGTCAAGTTTAAACTTTACTTTATGAGAAATAATAAACTTCAGATCCAGCAACTGAATGAAAAAATGGTGCAATTAGCTGGTATGCAGCATGTTATTGTACCACCTATTGGATGGATAAAAGCAATACGTAATGGCATTGGGATGTCAATGGAACAATTAGGCAAAAAACTTTCCATTACCAAGCAAGGAGTTATGGATATGGAGAAACGTGAAAAGGAAGGTGCTATAACTATTAAGTCAATGCAAGAAATTGCAAAAGCAATAGATATGCAATTTGTTTATGGTTTTGTACCTAATGATGGAAGCTTGAATCAAATGATTGAAACCCGTGCTTTAGAAATGGCTACAAAAATTGTAGAACGAACTGCCACTACGATGAAATTGGAAGACCAGGTAAATTCAAAAGAACGTATTGAAAATGCAATCAAGGAAAGAGCTACAGAAATTATTAACAAAACGCCTAAAATTTTATGGGACTAAATTTAATATACAATGATGGCCAAACGCCTCTTGATGAAGACGAAAAGGAAGGTCTGCTGATTAAATCTATTGCTACAAGAGGCGAATTGGATGAATTTGAACAACAGAATATTGAAGATGCAATACAATGGAGTTTAACAAGAAAATTCAAAACGGATCAAATCTTATCTGAATCTTTCATACAGCAACTACATAAAAGAATGTATAGTAACGTTTGGAAATGGGCTGGCGAATACCGAAAAACAAATAAGAATATTGGGGTTGACAAATTAGATATACCCTTGGCATTAAGATCATTAATAAATGATTCTTCCTATTGGATTGAACATAATGTATATGAACCAGATGAATTTGCAATAAGATTCAAACACAGATTGGTTAGCATACATTGCTTCCCAAATGGAAACGGACGTCATAGTCGAATGATAGCTGATATTATTATTGAAAAAATCTATCAGCTACCTGTTTTTTCATGGGGAGGTGCAAGTCTTTCCGAGGACATGGATATAAGAGCGCAATACCTTAAAGCAATAAGAAAAGCAGATAAAGGAGAGTTTGATTTACTATTGAAATTTGCAAGATCCTAACATAAAAAAGCAGGCCATTAGTGTCTGCTTTTTTAGCTTCTATATTATTTTCAAAAATAACACTTTAGCGAGACCGGGATTTGAAGCCGGGACCTTAGGGTTATGAAGATTTTTTGAGAAAATGAAAGCGTTGATTTGAAGTAAGTTACGTTTTGATAAAACGGAAAACGACCGATTTCAGTCGAATTCAGGGGGCATTTTCCTCACGCAGGGGTTTTCTCAATTTTAGAACTGTTTAAAGTTGAGGCATGGAATCAATATTTATAATTATTTTTGAATATATAAATATTTATAATTAATTTTTATTAGAAATTAACCTTAACAATTCTAAAAGCCCGATGTATGAAAAATTTATTGCTAATTATACTATTCGCATCTTCATCAAACTTTATTAAAGCACAAGACACCTTAACAATGAGATCTGGCGAAAATATAATTGTAAAAATAATTGAAGTCGGAAGCAATGAAGTAAAGTATAAAAAAACAGAAAATCTTAATGGACCCATTTTTGCAACACTTAAATCAGACCTTTATTTGATTAGATACGAAAATGGAAGCAAAGATGATTTTAGTACTATTGGCAAAGCAGCAAATACTCAAGAATTATATACTCAAGGATATAATGATGCTATAAAATATTATAAAAGTTATAAAGTTACAGGGAATTCTGTTTTAATCGCATCCGCCTTTCCAATGTATGGTTTCATGTTTGGTGGCGCGACGGCAGCATTAACTTCTTTATCAGAACCTTCGGATGAAAATTTAGATTATCCTGATATGAGTTTAATGAAAAATGAATATTACTCCAAAGGCTATAAGACAGCAGCAAAAAATATAAAAAGAAAAAAAATACTTACTAACTTCTTAACAGGGCTAGCCATTAGTATAGGGTCTACAGTAGCAATAGCCGTTGCTTTATCACCTCATTAATAGTATGATAAAGTTCAATTTATTTATCAGCAGAGATAAACGGATTTCATAGACTGTTACCATAAGTGTTTTATTAATACTAAATGAATCACAAAAACAATCAAGGACCCACGATTTAACGTAAGTCCTTGATTTTTATGTAGCGAGACCGGGATTTGAACCCGGGACCTCAGGGTTATGAAGATTTTTGGAGAAAATTAAGGCGTTGATTTTTAATACGTTATGTTTTGACAAAACCGAAATCAACCGATTTGGACCGATTTCAGGGGGTGTTTTCCTCACGCAGTGGTATTTAAAATTCAAGTCATGCTTACAATAAAATAATAGACTATTGAGGTGGGTACATTAAATATTAAAATATATGACTTACCTTTTAATAGTAAATCACCAACTCTATTGCAATTCTAACGCAACAGCTCTATTTACAATTCTTGTAATCTCTATCATTCCTTAGACTCTAATTTAATCATTGAGATAGGCTATACCCTATTTCTAAATCAACACGTATGAAAAAAATATTAATTTTTTTAACGGTCTTCTTTGCTGCCATTTCTAGTCTTAGTGCGCAAAAAAACATGTTTACATCTTACAGTTTTAATGTGGAATCCAAAAACGAACAAACGGTTTTACAATTATATAAAAACTATTTCGAAAAGCATCCAAACAAGGGTGTAACTGCAACTTTATATGAAAATCATTTTAAAGGAGAGCAGGTTGCTACCCATGAATTGGTTTTTTCAGGTCCAGCAGAATTAATGGGGGCGGGTTACGATTCAAAAAGTAACGATGCATGGTTACTTTTCCAATCCGAACTTTCTAAATATTGTAAAGGAGTAAGTGCTGCAATTGGAAAAAGAATTTCAGGTTTTGGTGATACGAGCAGTACAATTTATTCAGTGCAAGACGTTTTATTTCTAATTATAAAAGATGAAGGTCAATATAAAGCACAATTTGATGCATTTTGGAGTAAAAATACTTCTCCTAATACACGTATATCTTTTGGGAGTGTAGGTACTAGGATTCAAGATGGTACCACTCATTATATCGTTAGAAGCTATAAAGACTTCACAACTAAATTCACAGACGATATACAGCATGCAAAAGGGTATACAGAAATGCTAAATTCATTGAAAGATATAAGAACTTTTACGACCTCAAAAACTAGAACCATACTGGGTAAGTGGTAATTTAATATTCCTTAAGTTTTATGAATCAATTTTAAAAATAAAAAATAAACAAAATGAAAAAAATAATTTTATGTTTTCTTGTATCAGCATCATTATTTGCTTGTACAAACCAAGAAACAAAAAAAGCTGAAACTTCTGAAGAGGACAAAGACACCGGTACTTGGACTTCTTTAGACTCAAAAACAATTAAAGTAAGACAATTACTTGAATCCTATGGCAAAAATGACTCTAGCGTGGTTTATGAAATAATTGCTGATACGATAAAATTTAGTGATCAATTGGCTAATAACCAAGAGAACGATATAACTAAAGTAAAGCCAGGTGGTCGTGTAGGATTTGTACAAGACACTCGAAATGCTCATCAGTTATTTAGTGATATAAGTTTAACAACCGATAACATGAGAACTTTTGTAAGAAAGGATGGACTTACCGCTACATTGTGGTGGGGCATGTGGTCTGGAACGGGAAAATTTACAAAAAATAAAAGTACAGTTCCCGTTCATGGATATTTCTATTGGAAAGATGACAAAATTGTAAGTGGAGGTCGTTTTTTTGATCCTACTGTATCAAAAGAGGAGTTTGCGGCATCTCAAAAATAACTAGTTCAATTTAAGTTTGAAGAAATACGACTGAGACCTCTAGCAATAGGGGTCTCTTTTTTTCAAAAACCTCACGCAAACCTCACGCAGAAACAGAAAAGGACCCACGATTTAACTTAAGATATTTAAGGATTAAGTTGAATTCTGATTTTAATATAATTATTATGTATCTAATAAGATTTATCCTTTTCAGAAAATTGTTTAAATGGAGTTGCAAAAAAATGATCAACATTTTTTACAAACTCATTTTTATAAATCCATGCAATCGCGTGTCCAGATGAAGGCTGAATATATAAATAAGATTTTTTAATATTTTCAAATATTTGTACAGAATGGCTTGGCTTTATAACATCGTAGTCGCCAGAGATAACCATTGTAGGTGCTTGAATTTTATGCAAATCTTCGAATGTCATATTATTATATTCTCTTTTTATATTTTTTAATTTTATTTTATCATCTTCTGTTTTAATTTGAATAAGATTGAGACTATCTAATAAATTTTTATGATGCCGGTTCCAATATTCGCCAATTGTTTCAGCACTAGTTGTCAAGTTCGCTCCATTAATTACAGCTTTTATTACTTGTTTTGGATATTTAGCAGAAAGCCACAATGCAGAATTTGCGCCAGAACTTAGACCTAAAACATAAACACTATTAATATTCATTTTAATCAGTAATTCACTTATGTCATCTGCTATCATTTCATCTGACAATGAATCTCCTTTGTAAATACTTTTTCCATAATTTCTACAATCCACAGCAATTACTTTGTATTTATTTTGAAAATCAAATATCAAAGGAGATATATGTAATATGTTACTTCCATTACCATGAATCAATAATAATGGTTCTCCTTGGCCATACACTTCAACATACATTTGAACTCCTCTAATATCATAGTATTTCCCAACACTATCATTCTTACCATACTTACTGTTTAATTTAAAAAAATTAGTATAAAAAATTTTAGCAGAATCGATATTAACCTGAGCTCTTATAATACTGGGCGTCATAATCATTGATAATAAAGCAATGAGCAAATTAATTCTGATATTTTTTTTCATTTTATTATTTTTAATGATAAGGTAAGCTAACCTAATAGATGCATTAAAGGAGTATTACTTTTGTGACTTAACCTCACGCAAAACCTCACGCAGAAACAAAAAAGGACCCACGATTTAACGTAAGTCCTTGATTTTCATGTAGCGAGACCGGGATTTGAACCCGGGACCTCAGGGTTATGAAGATTTTTTGTGAAAATGAATGCGTTGATTTGTAATTAGTTATGTTTTCACAAAACGGAAATTGACCGATTTCAGTCGAATTCAGGGGGTGTTTTCCTCACGCAGGGAACTAATTAAGTTTTGTAGAATCATCCTTGAGGCAACGAACTGAATAACCACTCTCCCTATTTTTATTATCGGCGAAGGCCGTTCTAAGCTGTTCATTGTTGGATTGTAAAACATTGTACCAGCCTTCTTCAGCGCTCCACCAGATACCGAAGCCACCAAGATCCCCAAAGATACCAATATTATTGTAACGAGTGTTTCCGGGAAGACCTGAAAAACCACTCTCGTTGGTAGCACCAAAATTAGGGGAATTCCATAAACTTAATCCAGTGGCCTTCATCTTTCCACCTGCCACATTTTCGCCGCCCAAGAAAGTAGTTATTGTTGTCCATTCTGCTTTAGAAGGTATATGCCAACCTTTTGGTGCTAATCCCCTTGGATCATTCACTGCATACCAATTATATAGTTTTCCATAAATAACACCGTTAGCCTTGTTATTGCTATGATAACACCAAGCTCCTGTTTTAAGTGCTGCCCATTCTTTTGCATCAGTTACCTGTGGAATGACATCTCCATTGCGATAAGTTTCAACCTCTAAGTTTTTATCCATCCATACTTGTTGACCTATTTGAACAAAAGTATACTTGTTACCATCGACATCTGTAACAATTGTAGCTAAGTTTATTTCGTTTGAATGCGTTGAATTCCCTTTCTGATGATACGAAAAAATTCTGTACATATAATTTGTCGGATCAACTATACTTTTATCAGAATATGTCATTACATTACTATTCAAAGTAGCTATTAATTTATATGCATCAGTTCCTGATTTCCGTTCAATCTTAAACCCTTCTTCATTGTCTGAATTATCAGTCCATGTTAAATCAATTTGAGTAGATTTATTTACTACTCCTTTTAAATTTGTTGGAGCATTAGGAATGATTACAACTTGCGTAAGGGGTGCGGTTAAATCAGGATTTGATTTTGCACATCCAGTTAACAAAATTAAGAAACCAAGAAAAATTAAATTACGCATAATCTATGTTCATAAATGAAGTGAATAATTTCACAATACAAATGTAAAAAAAATTAATTATGTACAATTCATAATGACAAAAACCTCACGCAGAAACTAAAAAGGACCCACGATTTAACGCAAGTCCTTGATTTTCATGTAGCGAGAACGAGATTTGAACTCGTGACCTCAGGGTTATGAAACGACCAAATGTGTTACATACATTTGATTTTAAGTTAGTTAGAATTGTTGTTGCTCACCATTTGCGTCTGTTTATTAGTGAAAAGAGGCGCAAAAAGGGAGCGCACACTTTTCATGGAATATGTTGGAACTTCCTTCCAATTGTCAGGAAGTTAAAAGA